>NZ_JANLIZ010000021.1:0-81864 GCF_024702055.1 Enterobacter sp. HG048 | reverse complement strand
AATTTGCCTGGCGGCTTTAGCGCGGTGGTCCCACCTGACCCCATGCCGAACTCAGAAGTGAAACGCCGTAGCGCCGATGGTAGTGTGGGGTCTCCCCATGTGAGAGTAGGGAACTGCCAGGCATCAAATTAAGTAGTAAGCCGGTGCATAAATCCGGTGGTTAGAGCAGTCTTCGGTGGAGCGGTAGTTCAGTCGGTTAGAATACCTGCCTGTCACGCAGGGGGTCGCGGGTTCGAGTCCCGTCCGTTCCGCCACTTATTAAGACATTAAGCCTGCCTAATTGGCAGGCTTAATGGCAAAAAAACTTTAGGGGCGTAGCTCAGTTGGTAGAGCACCGGTCTCCAAAACCGGGTGTCGCGAGTTCGAGTCTCTCCGCCCCTGCCATATATAATCCTTTGCTTCGGCAAAGGATTTTTTTTTGCCTGAAACACTGCAGAAAACTCTCTTCATAATATTCAGCCAGCATTCCTGCTGGCTGATGCATCAATCCATTATATTGATTTTTAATAGATCTTTTATCTGCGCTTGCTTATCACTGTTTTGCAGCCAAATTGCATACAGCGGCCTGGTAAGCGTGGTGGAATCCATCACGGTGTGCAGCCCTGCTTTAGTGTCTGCCCAGCGAACAGGTAACCAGGTACAACCTTTCAGCAGGGACAGCTGCTGACAGGCGATCTCTGCAGAGCTGGTCGTTAACTGCGGAACATCATCAGGCGCAATTAGTCCCGTCTCGTGCTGCTGAAAATCTGGCCCCCATTCCAGGCGTAAATAGGTCAGGTCTGCCTTCATCATCGAAGGTTCAGACGCATAAAGCGCCAGGCCAAACTGGCCCACGATCTGGCTGCTAAATTCGTCCATCTTGGGGGCTTCGGTTGTGATCAGAAGATCAAGCTGGCGCTCATGAAGTTGCTTAACCAGCGACTGCCGTTGCGCAATCCTGGCTTCAAATTGCAGGTGGCCGTGTGAATTATACAGCCGGGTAAGCCACTGACTTAGCATACATTCCCACAGAGAAGCGCTGGCCCCTATCGAGAACTCATTATGCCTCGAAGTATGCGCCACCTCTTTACGTGCTGCCTGCCAGGTATTCATGAGCGTTTCTGCGTACGGCAGCAGTTTCTCACCGGCCGGCGTTAAGCGAATATTGTTGCGATGGCGGGTAAAAAGATTCACACCCAGTTGATTTTCCAGCTGTCGAATACGAAAACTGACTGCTGACTGCGTCAGGTAAAGGGCCTCAGCTGCTCGCCCAAAGTGGCGTGTTCTGCTCACTTCAAGGAAAGTTTTAAGCAATTCCGTATCCACATCTTTCTCCGCAAAATTATTTGTCGTTATGATTTAAATGTTTTGTTTTACACTCTGTCAAGCGTAACTAATACTCCGCGCCATAAATAGCTCGGCCAAAGAATTAGGAGCGTGTAGGATGGCGGAAAGCTTTACGACGACTAATCGTTTTTTCGACAATAAACATTATCCGCGCGGGTTCTCTCGTCACGGCGATTTCACCATCAAAGAAGCTCAACTGCTTGAGCGCCATGGTTATGCCTTTAATGAGCTGGATCTGGGTAAGCGTGAACCTGCAACCGAAGACGAAAAACAGTTTGTTTCTGTTTGCCGTGGTGAGCGTGAGCCGGAGTCTGAAGCGGAACGTGTATGGATCAAGTACATGGCGCGCATTAAGCGTCCAAAGCGCTTCCATACGCTTTCTGGCGGCAAGCCGCAGATGGAAGGTGCAGAAGACTACACCGAGTCTGATGACTAAAATGAAAAGAAGGGGCTACGGCCCCTTTTTTTTATGCCAGCAATTTCTGCAAATGCAGCAGCAAACGATCGATAGCGCGGTAGCTCAGCGCCTCCTGCAAATGTTTCCTCTCAATGTCAGTGCACCCCTCTACGTCAGCAATGGTTCTGGCCACCTTCAACAAACGCTGCCACGCCCGTATGGACAGCCCGAACCGCGTCAACGTCTCCTCCAGCCATCCCGCATCCTCAACGTTAAGAGAACAAAATTGCCGGATCCCGGCATTATCCAGCCGTGCATTCAGCCTGTTTTGACGAGCGTACTGCCGCGTCTGGGCCGCAATCACCCGTTCGCGTACCTCCGCTGAGCTTTCACCCGTTATGCTCGTTTGCCTGAGCAGACCCGGCGGGGGAAGGGGGATTTCGAGGGATAAATCGAAACGGTCGAGGAACGGGCCGGATAACTTACCCAGATAGCGTAGCGTCTGCTCTGGCGTACAGCGGTTATGGTTTCCCTGGTAGTGACCCGTCGGGCTGGGATTCATCGCCGCGACCAGCTGAAACTGCGCGGGATAGCTTATTTTCGCCCGCGTGCGTGAGATATGTATCTCACCGGATTCAATGGGCTCCCTCAGTGCATCCAGCACGCGGCGCTCAAACTCCGGCAGCTCGTCAAGAAACAGAATGCCATTGTGTGCCAGCGAGATCTCACCCGGCCCGGGGATAGACCCGCCGCCAACCATTGCCGTCAGTGAAGCGCTATGATGCGGCGAACGAAAAGGACGGCGGCGCCACTGTTTTTGCAACGAGGCAGAGCTGATGAGGCTATATATGGCGGCGCTTTCCAGCGCTTCATGGTTGTTGAGCGGTGGAAGCAACCCACTCAGCCTGCTCGCCAGCATCGTTTTCCCCGTACCCGGCGGGCCAATTAACAGAAGATTGTGTCCACCTGCCGCCGTAATCTCCAGCGCCCGTTTCCCTTGCTCCTGTCCCATAATCTCGCTGAGATCCTCTGGTGCATCCGCTATAACATCATCACATTCCTCCGGCTCGGACAGTTCATGCCGTCCTTCCAGCCACGCACAAACTTCCTGTAAATGCCCGGCGATGAGACACCCCTTCTCGGCAATAAGACTCACTTCTGATGCATTTTCATTGGCGACAATGATTTGCCGCCCTGCTCGTATGGCTTCCAGCGCTCCCGATATCGCACCGGGAACGCCTCTTAACGCGCCTGTGAGCGCGAGTTCGCCAACAAACTCATACGAGCCTAGCCGTGTCGTATTTAGCTGCTCAGAAGCCGCGAGAAGGGCAATTGCGATAGGTAAATCGTATCGTCCCCCCTCTTTAGGCAGATCGGCGGGGGCAAGGTTGATGGTGATCTTCTTCGCGGGGAAGGTATAACCGCTATTTATTATTGCGCTGCGAACGCGATCCCTGGCCTCTTTAACCGTCGTTTCAGGTAACCCGACAAGCGTGAGTCCGGGTAGCCCATTGCTCAAATGAACCTCGACGGAAATAAGCGGTGCCTTTACCCCGAGAGCCGCACGCGTGTAAACAACTGACAGTGACATTTGCACTACCTCCTGGTGTGACTATGCCAGCGCCTTTTTTGCCTGTTTAGCGTCGTTTTGCGAATTTACGCCGCCTGTTCAGAGATTTTAAGCGCACACTGAAACCCTTGCATAATCGTGGAAGTCTCCTCGCAGAATGTAAAAAGCCCCGTTTTGACGGTAAAAACCGCAGTGAAAAAATGAAAAATATTCATTTTCTAATTTCCGTATATAAAACAACGCTTTTAAGAAATATGATTCGCTGCCTAATCAAATCCGTCATAAATAAATCTTGTGTTTGATTTAAAAACTGTGATAACTCTTTAGGTATTCCTTCGAACAAGATGCAAAAAGAACTGAAAATGACAGCCCTTCTACGAGTGATTAGCCTGGTCGTGATTAGCGTGGTGGTGATTATTATCCCACCGTGCGGGGCTGCACTTGGACGAGGAAAGGCTTAGAAATCAAGCCTTAACGAACTGAGACCCCCGCACCGAAAGGTCCGGGGGTTTTTTTATGACTAAAAAACGTAAATGAGGAGCAGAGAATGACGACTAGCACAAAATTCTGTTTCTCCCGATTTATGACGGGGAACTAACTATGAATGGGGCACAGTGGGTAGTACATGCGTTGCGCGCGCAGGGAGTCGAAACCGTATTCGGTTATCCGGGTGGC
This sequence comes from Enterobacter sp. HG048, assembly GCF_024702055.1. Classification (NCBI taxonomy): domain Bacteria; kingdom Pseudomonadati; phylum Pseudomonadota; class Gammaproteobacteria; order Enterobacterales; family Enterobacteriaceae; genus Enterobacter; species Enterobacter sp. HG048. Next base: position 77,896 of record NZ_JANLIZ010000021.1, on the reverse strand, counting down.
GCAATTATGCCGATTTACGATGCACTGTATGACGGCGGCGTGGAACATCTCTTGTGCCGACACGAGCAGGGCGCAGCGATGGCAGCCATCGGCTATGCCCGAGCGACGGGTAAAACTGGCGTGTGTATGGCGACGTCAGGCCCGGGCGCAACTAACCTCATCACCGGCCTGGCTGACGCGCTGCTGGATTCCGTTCCCGTTGTCGCCATCACCGGGCAGGTGGCGTCGCCGTTCATCGGTACCGATGCTTTTCAGGAAGTGGACGTCCTCGGTTTATCGCTGTCCTGCACCAAACACAGCTTCCTCGTCCAGTCTCTGGAAGAGCTGCCGCGCGTAATGGCAGAAGCGTTCGACGTGGCAAGCTCCGGCCGTCCTGGTCCGGTTCTGGTCGATATACCGAAAGATATCCAGGTGGCACTCGGCGATCTGGAACCTCACTTTTCCACCGTTGAAAGCGACGATGCGTTTCCGGATGCGGAAGTTGAAGAGGCTCGTCAGATGCTGGCGCAGGCGAAACAGCCGATGCTGTACGTCGGAGGTGGCGTCGGCATGGCGCAGGCCGTTCCAGCCCTGCGTGAATTTATCGCAACAACGCAGATGCCAGCGACCTGCACGCTGAAAGGTCTCGGTGCAGTCGACGCGGATTTCCCCTACTATCTGGGCATGCTGGGGATGCACGGCACCAAAGCGGCAAACCTGGCGGTGCAGGAGTGCGATCTGCTCATCGCCGTAGGTGCCCGTTTTGACGACCGCGTCACCGGCAAGCTGAATACCTTTGCGCCGAACGCCAAAGTCATCCATATGGATATCGACCCGGCGGAAATGAACAAGCTGCGTCAGGCGCATGTCGCCTTGCAGGGCGATCTCAACGCGCTGTTACCGGCATTGCAGCAGCCGCTGGATATCAACGCATGGCGTCAGCACACCGCAGATATGCGCGCCGAGCACGCCTGGCGGTACGACCACCCCGGCGAGGCCATTTACGCGCCGCTGCTGTTGAAGCAGTTGTCCGACCGTAAACCGGCTGACAGCGTCGTCACCACCGACGTAGGCCAGCACCAGATGTGGTCCGCGCAGCACATGACCTACACCCGCCCGGAAAACTTCATCACCTCCAGCGGGTTAGGGACGATGGGCTTCGGTCTGCCAGCCGCCGTTGGCGCGCAGGTTGCCCGCCCGAACGATACCGTTATCTGTATCTCCGGTGACGGCTCCTTCATGATGAACGTTCAGGAGCTCGGCACCGTTAAGCGCAAGCAGTTGCCGCTGAAGATCGTGTTGCTCGACAACCAGCGTTTAGGGATGGTTCGCCAGTGGCAACAGCTGTTCTTCCAGGAGCGCTACAGCGAAACGACTCTCACCGATAACCCCGATTTCCTCACCCTGGCCAGCGCCTTCGGCATCCCTGGCCAGCACATCACCCGTAAAGATCAGGTTGAAGCGGCGCTCGACACCATGCTGAACAGCGATGGGCCTTACCTGCTTCATGTCTCAATCGACGAACTCGAGAACGTCTGGCCGTTGGTACCGCCTGGTGCCAGTAACTCACAAATGATGGAGAAATTATCATGATGCAGCATCAGGTCGCCGTACAGGCTCGCTTCAACCCGGAAACTTTAGAACGCGTTTTGCGCGTGGTGCGTCATCGTGGTTTTCAGATTTGCTCTATGAATATGGAGACTGCCAATGACGCCCGGAATATCAGTATCGAATTAACCGTTGCCAGCCCGCGGTCGGTCGACTTACTGTTTAGTCAGTTATCAAAGCTGGTAGACGTTGCCCATGTTGCCATCTGCCAGAGCACAACCACATCACAACAAATCCGCGCTTAAGCGTGACAGGACGAAAAAATGACGACAAAAAAAGCTGATTACATTTGGTTCAACGGTGAGATGGTTCGCTGGGAGGACGCGAAAGTTCACGTCATGTCCCACGCGCTGCACTACGGTACCTCCGTATTTGAAGGTATTCGCTGCTACGATTCTCACAAGGGGCCAGTGGTGTTCCGCCATCGCGAACACATGCAGCGTCTGCATGACTCAGCCAAAATTTATCGTTTCCCGGTTTCACAAAGCGTTGATGAGCTGATGGAAGCCTGCCGCGACGTGATCCGTAAAAACAACCTGACCAGCGCCTATATCCGTCCGCTGGTCTTCGTGGGTGACGTCGGTATGGGCGTGAACCCGCCAGCGGGCTATACCACAGATGTGATCATTGCCGCGTTCCCGTGGGGTGCTTATCTGGGTGCAGAAGCCCTGGAGCAGGGGATCGACGCAATGGTCTCTTCCTGGAACCGCGTTGCGCCAAACACTATCCCGACCGCCGCGAAAGCAGGCGGTAACTACCTTTCTTCCCTGCTGGTCGGTAGCGAAGCGCGCCGCCACGGCTATCAGGAAGGTATCGCCCTCGACGTAAATGGCTACATCTCTGAAGGTGCGGGCGAAAACCTGTTTGAAGTGAAAGACGGCATTTTGTTCACGCCGCCGTTCACTTCGTCCGCGCTGCCGGGCATCACCCGTGACGCCATCATCAAGCTGGCGAAAGATCTGGGTATCGAAGTACGCGAGCAGGTACTGTCCCGCGAATCCCTGTATCTGGCGGATGAAGTGTTTATGTCCGGTACGGCGGCTGAAATCACGCCGGTACGCAGCGTGGACGGTATCCAGGTGGGCGAAGGCCGCTGTGGCCCGGTCACCAAACGTATTCAGCAAGCGTTCTTCGGCCTCTTCACCGGCGAGACGGAAGATAAATACGGCTGGTTGGATCAGGTTAATCACTAAGCATAAATTTGGGACGGCACGCACCGTCCCATTAAATAGTCAGACGGGAGTCAATAAAGCATGCCTAAGTATCGTTCAGCCACCACCACCCACGGCCGTAATATGGCGGGAGCCCGCGCGCTGTGGCGCGCCACCGGAATGACCGACGCCGATTTCGGCAAGCCGATTATCGCCGTGGTGAACTCCTTCACCCAGTTCGTACCGGGCCACGTGCACCTGCGCGATCTCGGCAAGCTGGTTGCCGAGCAAATTGAAGCCTCCGGCGGCGTGGCGAAAGAGTTCAACACCATTGCGGTGGATGACGGTATCGCGATGGGGCACGGGGGTATGCTCTATTCACTGCCGTCGCGCGAGCTGATCGCCGACTCCGTAGAGTATATGGTTAACGCCCACTGCGCCGATGCGATGGTCTGTATCTCCAACTGCGACAAAATCACCCCGGGGATGCTGATGGCCTCCCTGCGCCTGAACATTCCGGTGATCTTCGTCTCCGGCGGCCCAATGGAAGCGGGGAAAACCAAGCTCTCCGACAAAATCATCAAGCTCGATCTGGTCGATGCGATGATCCAGGGCGCGGATCCAAAAGTCTCTGACGAGCAGAGCGACCAGGTGGAACGCTCCGCGTGTCCGACCTGCGGCTCCTGTTCCGGTATGTTCACGGCAAACTCCATGAACTGTCTGACCGAAGCGCTGGGTCTGTCTCAGCCGGGCAACGGCTCGCTGTTGGCGACCCACGCAGACCGTAAGCAGCTGTTCCTCAACGCCGGTAAGCGCATCGTTGAGCTGACCAAACGTTACTACGAGCAGGACGACGCCAGCGCGCTGCCGCGCAGCATCGCCAGCAAGGCCGCGTTTGAGAACGCGATGACGCTGGATATCGCCATGGGCGGCTCCACCAACACCGTTCTGCACCTGCTGGCCGCCGCACAGGAAGCCGAAATCGACTTCACCATGAGCGACATCGACAAGCTGTCCCGTAAAGTGCCGCAGCTGTGTAAAGTCGCGCCGAGTACCCAGAAATATCATATGGAAGACGTACACCGCGCGGGCGGCGTACTGGGCATTCTGGGCGAGCTGGATCGTGCGGGCCTGATGAACCGTGAAGTGAAAAACGTACTCGGCCTGACGCTGCCGGAGTCGCTGGACCAGTACGACGTAATGCTGACCAAAGACGACGCGGTGAAAAAAATGTTCCGCGCCGGCCCTGCCGGTATCCGCACCACGCAGGCGTTCTCGCAGGATTGCCGCTGGGATACCCTCGACGATGACCGCGCCGAAGGTTGCATCCGCTCGCTGGAACACGCCTACAGCAAAGACGGCGGTCTGGCCGTGCTGTACGGTAACTTCGCGGAAAACGGCTGCATCGTGAAAACCGCAGGCGTGGACGACAGCATCCTGAAATTCACCGGTCCGGCGAAGGTGTACGAAAGCCAGGATGAAGCGGTAGACGCGATCCTCGGCGGCAAAGTGGTGGAAGGCGACGTGGTTGTCATTCGCTACGAAGGGCCAAAAGGCGGTCCCGGCATGCAGGAGATGCTCTACCCAACCACCTTCCTGAAATCCATGGGACTCGGTAAGGCCTGCGCGCTGATCACCGACGGACGTTTCTCCGGTGGCACCTCCGGCCTCTCTATCGGTCACGTTTCGCCGGAAGCGGCAAGCGGCGGCAACATTGCCATCATCGAAGACGGCGACCTGATCGAAATCGACATTCCGAATCGCGGCATTCAGCTCAAGCTGAGTGACCAGGAGATTGCTGCCCGTCGTGAAGCGCAGGAAGCGCGCGGCGACAAAGCCTGGACGCCGAAAGACCGTCAGCGTGAAGTCTCCTTCGCCCTGCGCGCCTACGCGAGTCTTGCCACCAGTGCAGATAAAGGCGCGGTGCGCGATAAATCGAAACTTGGGGGCTAACGATGGCCGAGTCGCAACCCTTATCCGCCGCCCCTGAGGGGGCGGAATACCTGAGAGCGGTGCTGCGCGCGCCGGTCTATGAAGCCGTGCAGGTCACACCCCTGCAGAAAATGGAAAAACTCTCTTCGCGCCTCGACAACGTCATTCTGGTGAAGCGCGAAGACCGTCAGCCGGTGCACAGCTTCAAGCTGCGCGGTGCCTACGCGATGATGGCCGGGCTGACCGACGAGCAGAAAGCGCGCGGCGTAATTACCGCGTCGGCGGGCAACCATGCTCAGGGCGTGGCGTTCTCGTCTGCCCGTCTGGGGCTGAAAGCGCTGATCGTAATGCCGGTTGCTACCGCAGATATCAAAGTCGACGCGGTGCGCGGTTTCGGCGGCGAGGTACTGCTCCACGGCGCCAACTTTGACGAAGCGAAAGCCAAAGCGATCGAGCTGGCGCAGCAGCAGGGCTTTACCTGGGTGCCGCCATTCGATCACCCGATGGTGATTGCCGGACAAGGCACGCTGGCGCTGGAACTGCTGCAGCAGGATGCCCATCTCGACCGCGTCTTCGTCCCGGTGGGCGGCGGTGGCCTGGCCGCAGGCGTGGCGGTGCTGATCAAACAGCTGATGCCGCAGATCAAAGTCATCGCCGTTGAAGCGGAAGATTCTGCCTGCCTGAAAGCGGCGCTGGATGCCGGTCATCCGGTGGACCTGCCGCGCGTCGGGCTGTTTGCCGAGGGCGTGGCGGTGAAGCGCATTGGCGACGAAACCTTCCGCCTGTGCCGGGAATATCTCGACGATATCGTCACGGTGGATAGCGATGCCATCTGCGCGGCGATGAAAGATCTGTTCGAAGACGTGCGTGCGGTGGCGGAACCGTCCGGCGCGCTGGCGCTGGCGGGGATGAAAAAATACATCGCGCAGCACAACATTCGCGGCGAGCGTTTGGCGCACGTGCTTTCCGGCGCCAACGTGAACTTCCACGGTCTGCGCTACGTTTCCGAGCGCTGCGAGCTGGGCGAACAGCGTGAAGCGCTGCTGGCGGTGACCATTCCTGAAGAGAAGGGCAGCTTCCTGAAGTTTTGCCAGCTGCTGGGCGGCCGTTCGGTGACGGAGTTCAACTACCGTTTTGCCGATGCTAAAGACGCCTGCATTTTTGTCGGCGTGCGTCTGAGCCGCGGCGTGGAGGAGCGCAAAGAGATCCTCAACCTGCTGCATGAGGGCGGCTACAGCGTAGTCGATCTCTCTGACGATGAGATGGCGAAGCTGCACGTGCGCTATATGGTCGGCGGGCGTCCATCTAAGCCGCTCAGGGAACGTCTGTTCAGCTTCGAGTTTCCGGAATCGCCGGGCGCGCTGCTCAAATTCCTGCACACGCTTGGCACGCACTGGAATATCTCTCTGTTCCACTACCGCAGCCACGGCACCGACTACGGCCGCGTGCTGGCGGCGTTCGAACTGGGCGAGCACGAGCCTAATTTCGAAACGCGGCTGAACGAGCTGGGCTATGAGTGCCACGATGAAACCCATAACCCGGCGTTCAGGTTCTTCCTGGCGGGCTAGTGGTTCGGCAATATCTGCCAGAACGCATCAATAAGCGGCTCATGCAGCCGCTTTTTTTGTGCGCACACGCCAAGCTCAAACGGCGTCTTCTCGTCGCTGCGTTCCAGAATCATCACGCGATTGCGCACCGGTTCGGGGCTGTTTTCCAGCACTACTTCCGGCAGCAGCGCCACGCCGCAGCCCAGCGCCACCATCGACACCATCGCCTCGTGGCCGCTGACCGTGGCGTAAATCGACGGATTGCTGATTTTCTGACGACGGAACCACAGCTCGATACGGCGGCGCACCGGCCCCTGATCGGCCATGATAAACGGCACCGTCGACCAGTCCGGTTTTTCCACCGACACCTGGTTACGCACCGGGCAGGGCAGCGCCGGGGCAATCAGCACCACCGCCAGATTCTCCAGCATTGAGAATGCCACCGCGCCCGGCAGGGTTTCAGGTTTCCCGGCAATGGCGAGATCCGCTTCGCCCGTCACCACTTTTTCCATTGCGTCGGAGGCGTCGCCGGTGGTGAGCTTAATTTCAACCGACGGATGCGCCGCGCGGAACCGGTCAAGGATGGGCGGCAGATGGCTATAGGCGGCGGTCACGGAGCAGAAAATATGCAGTTCGCCGGAAAGTGACGGCCCCTGCTGGTCAATCGAATGCCGCAGCTGCTGGTACTGCAACAGCGTCTGCTGGGCAAAAATACGCAGCTCTTCACCCGCTTCCGTGAGGGTGACGGTGCGGTTATCGCGCACGAACAGCGGCTGGCCGAGATCTTCCTCAAGGCGCTGGATCTGGCGTGAAAGCGTGGAGGGGCTAACGTGCATCGCCCGGGCGCTGCGGCCAAAATGGCGGCTTTCCGCCAGGTGCAGGAACATTTTCAGATCGCGTAAATCCACCGATTCCACTCCCTCTTTTTATATTGCAAAAATTGCAATATGACGTTGTGAATATATCAATTTCCGCAATAAATTTCCTGTTGTAATGTGGGTATATTCTCGCTGAAACGCGAACCGAACAATAAGACACACAACATCACGAGGTATCACCCATGGCTAACTACTTTAATACACTGAACTTGCGCCAGCAGCTGGCGCAGCTGGGCAAATGCCGCTTCATGGCGCGCGACGAATTTGCCGATGGCGCGAGCTACCTTCAGGGTAAAAAAGTGGTCATCGTCGGCTGTGGCGCACAGGGTCTGAACCAGGGCCTGAACATGCGTGACTCCGGTCTGGATATCTCCTACGCCCTGCGTAAAGAAGCGATTGCCGAGAAGCGTGCTTCCTGGCGTAAAGCGACCGAAAACGGCTTCAAAGTGGGCACCTACGAAGAGCTGATCCCGCAGGCGGATCTGGTGGTTAACCTGACCCCGGACAAACAGCACTCTGACGTTGTGCGTTCCGTACAACCGCTGATGAAAGACGGCGCCGCGCTGGGTTACTCCCACGGCTTCAACATCGTTGAAGTGGGCGAGCAGATCCGTAAAGACATCACCGTGGTGATGGTGGCGCCGAAGTGCCCGGGTACGGAAGTACGCGAAGAGTACAAGCGTGGCTTCGGCGTGCCGACCCTGATCGCGGTTCACCCGGAAAACGATCCGAAAGGCGAAGGCATGGCGATTGCCAAAGCGTGGGCAGCGGCGACCGGCGGCCACCGTGCGGGCGTGCTGGAATCTTCTTTCGTTGCCGAAGTGAAATCTGACCTGATGGGTGAGCAGACCATTCTGTGCGGCATGCTGCAGGCCGGTTCTCTGCTGTGCTTCGACAAGCTGGTGGAAGAAGGTACTGACCCGGCCTACGCGGAAAAACTGATTCAGTTCGGCTGGGAAACCATCACCGAAGCGCTGAAGCAGGGCGGTATTACGCTGATGATGGACCGTCTGTCCAACCCGGCAAAACTGCGTGCATACGCGCTGTCTGAACAGCTGAAAACCATCATGGCACCGCTGTTCCAGAAACACATGGACGACATCATCTCCGGTGAATTCTCTTCCGGCATGATGGCGGACTGGGCGAACGACGATAAAAACCTGCTGACCTGGCGTGAAGAGACCGGTAAAACCGCGTTCGAAACCGCGCCGCAGTATGAAGGTAAAATCGGCGAGCAGGAGTACTTCGATAAAGGCGTACTGATGATCGCGATGGTGAAAGCAGGCGTTGAGCTGGCGTTCGAAACCATGGTTGATTCCGGCATCATCGAAGAGTCAGCGTACTACGAATCTCTGCACGAGCTGCCGCTGATCGCGAACACCATCGCCCGTAAGCGTCTGTACGAAATGAACGTGGTTATCTCTGATACCGCAGAATACGGGAACTACCTGTTCTCTTACGCCTGCGTACCGCTGCTGAAAGAGTTTATGACCACTCTGCAGACGGGCGATCTGGGTAAAGCGATTGCGGAAGGTGCCGTAGATAACGCGCAGCTGCGCGATGTGAACGAAGCGATTCGCAGCCACCAGATCGAGAAAGTGGGTCACAAACTGCGTGGCTACATGACCGATATGAAGCGTATCGCGGTAGCGGGTTAACACCGGGTGCGGGCTGATGCCCTCACCCCGGCCCTCTCCCACGGGGAGAGGGTGCAAACATTCAAGGCCTTCTCTTAGAGAAGGCCTTGCTGCTTATTTCCGATACAGTACTTTAATAATGTGATACCCGAACTGCGTGTGCAGCGGGCCGGTTGGCTCCAGCACCGGGCAGGAGAACACCACTTTATCGAACGCCGGAACCATCTGGCCCTGGCGGAACTCACCCAGATCGCCGCCGCGCTTGCCTGACGGGCAGATGGAGTGCTTCTTCGCCAGCTTGCCGAAGTCGGCACCGTTTTTAATCTGCTCCAAAAGATCTAAAGCCAGTTTCTCTTCTTTAACGAGGATGTGCACTGCTGCTGCTGTTTTTGCCATGATCGTGCCTTGAATAGGTTGAAATAAATCGGGGCGCAATATACCACGCGTCAGCGGCGATAAAGCACCTTAATGATATGGTAGCCAAATTTGGTTTTTACCGGGCCGTAGGGCTTCAGAAGCGGGCAGCTAAAGACCGCCCGATCGAACGGGCCGACCATCGCACCTTGTTGAAACTCGCCGAGATCCCCGCCATTGCGTCCGGACGGGCATTTAGAGTAACGCTTCGCCAGATGATCAAAGCTGATGCCGCGCTCCAGCTTGGCCAGGATCTCCTGGGCCAGTTTCTCCTCTTTTACCAGAATATGCAGGGCTGCTGCGGTCTTTTTCATGGTTCTGCTCTACGGGTTAAACGCGATTTCTCCACTTTATCATTAGCCGGTAAATCTGCGCCCGGCTTTCTGCTACAATCCACACCCCGTTCGAAGATTGAGCAACACTCCCATGCGTTTAAACCCTGGACAACAACAAGCGGTCGAATTCGTTACTGGACCATGCCTGGTGCTGGCAGGGGCCGGTTCGGGTAAAACCCGCGTGATCACCAACAAAATCGCCCATCTGATCCACAACTGCGGATATCAGGCGCGACACATTGCGGCGGTCACCTTTACCAATAAAGCGGCGCGCGAGATGAAAGAGCGCGTCGGTCAGACGCTGGGCCGTAAAGAGGCGCGCGGCCTGATGATCTCAACCTTCCACACGCTGGGGCTGGATATCATCAAACGCGAGTATGCGGCGCTGGGAATGAAGTCCAACTTCTCGCTTTTTGACGATACCGATCAGGTGGCGCTGCTTAAAGAGCTCACCGAGGGACTGATCGAAGATGACAAGGTGCTGTTGCAGCAGCTGATCTCGACGATCTCGAACTGGAAAAACGATCTGATGACGCCGGCCCAGGCCGCGGCGATCGCCAAAGGCGAACGGGATCGGATCTTCGCCCACTGCTACGGTCTGTACGATGCACATATGAAAGCGTGCAACGTGCTGGACTTTGATGACCTGATCCTGCTGCCCACGCTGCTGCTGCAGCGCAATGAAGAGGTGCGCGAGCGCTGGCAGAATAAAATCCGCTACCTGCTGGTGGATGAATATCAGGACACCAACACCAGCCAGTACGAGCTGGTGAAGCTGCTGGTGGGGCAGCGCGCGCGTTTCACCGTGGTAGGCGACGACGACCAGTCGATTTACTCCTGGCGCGGCGCGCGCCCACAAAACCTGGTGCTGCTGAGCAAAGATTTCCCCGCCCTGCAGGTGATTAAGCTGGAGCAGAACTACCGCTCCTCCGGGCGTATCCTGAAGGCGGCAAATATCCTGATTGCCAATAACCCGCACGTGTTTGAGAAGCGTCTCTTCTCCGAACTGGGCTACGGCACGGAGCTGAAAGTGCTCAGCGCCAACAATGAGGATCATGAAGCGGAGCGCGTGACGGGCGAACTCATCGCTCACCACTTCGTCAACAAAACCGAATATAAGGATTACGCGATCCTCTATCGCGGCAATCATCAGTCGCGCGTCTTTGAAAAGATGCTGATGCAGAACCGCATTCCGTACAAAATCTCGGGCGGCACGTCATTCTTCTCGCGACCAGAAATCAAAGATCTGCTGGCCTATCTGCGGGTGCTAACTAACCCGGATGACGACAGCGCATTTCTGCGCATCGTGAATACGCCTAAACGCGAGATTGGCCCGGCGACGCTGCAAAAGCTCGGCGAGTGGGCGATGACCCGCAACAAAAGTATGTTTACAGCCAGCTTCGACATGGGGCTGAGCCAGACGTTAACCGGACGTGGGTATGACTCGTTAACCCGCTTCACCCACTGGCTCGGCGAAGTGCAGCGTCTTGCGGAGCGGGAGCCGGTGGCGGCCGTGCGCGATCTCATTCACGGCATCGACTATGAGTCCTGGCTGTATGAAACCTCAGCCAGCCCGAAGGCGGCTGAGATGCGCATGAAAAACGTTAACCAGCTCTTCAGCTGGATGACCGAAATGCTGGAGGGCTCTGAAATCGACGAGCCGATGACCCTGACGCAGGTGGTCACCCGCTTTACCCTGCGCGACATGATGGAGCGCGGCGAAAGCGAAGAAGAGGCCGATCAGGTTCAGCTGATGACGCTGCATGCGTCAAAAGGGCTGGAGTTCCCGTATGTGTATCTGGTCGGCATGGAAGAGGGATTGTTGCCGCACCAGAGCAGCATCGATGAAGATAACGTCGACGAGGAGCGCCGCCTGGCCTACGTGGGGATCACCCGCGCGCAGAAAGAGCTAACGTTCACGCTGTGTAAAGAGCGCCGTCAGTATGGCGAACTCGTCCGCCCGGAGCCGAGTCGTTTTTTACTTGAACTGCCGCAGGATGACGTGATCTGGGAACAGGAGCGCAAAGTGATTACTGCGGAAGAGCGGATGCACAAGGGGCAGGCTAACGTGGCGAACATTCGCGCCATGCTGGCAAAAGCCAAAGAGAAAGGATAAGTCCGTAGGGACCTGTAGGCCGGGTAAGGCGAAGCCGCCACCCGGCAATGTTCAGCGTATTACTTCACCTCAAGCACCCAGTGCACATAGCTCTGCCACTGGCACTCCTGTTCGATCATTTCTGCCCCTAACGGGTGACGATCAATCCAGTTCTCCGGCAGCGTCAGCGAAAGCTTCTCGTCATCGGCCACCAGATTAATGGCTGGCAGCAAATCATCGCGGCGGCGGCTGGCAAACAGGATCGCCAGACGTAGCAGGCGGCACAGATGCTCGGCCACGCGCGGCGGGACGGCGTTTTGCTGATGCAAAGAGGAGAGATCGACGGCATTGGTCTGGTTCAGCAGCAGCGTGGCCAGCAATTTTTTCTGCGCAGGCGTATAGCCCGGTAAATCCAGGTTTCGCACCAGATACGCTGCATGAGCCGGTGCCTGCTTAAAATCAATGCTCAGCCCGATTTCATGGAGCGCGCAGGCGCTCAGCAATAAATCCCGGCTCAAATGATCAAGATCCCAGACGTTCGCGACCCGATCGGCGAAGCGTGACGCCAGCTGCGATACGCGTCCTGCCTGATCGATATCAACCAGAAAACGACGCTGCACGTTGCGCAGGGTACGGCTGCGGATATCCTGATCGACCGACAGATGCAACATCCCGTAGACCAGACCTTCGCGCAGCGCGCCGCCGGCCAGGGTCATACACTGGATGTTCAGCTCGGCGAAAATGGCGATAAGAATGGCCAGCCCGCTCGGGAAGACCAGCGCGCGTTCCAGCGTCAGGCCTTCAATTTCCAGCTCTTCCAGGCGTCCGCACTGAATGGCGCGCTGTTTCAGCTGCTGAAGTTTGGCAAGCGTAATTCGCTCGTCCATTCCCTGAGCCATCATGATTTCCTGCAGAGCCTGCACGGTGCCTGATGCACCCACGCAGACTTTCCAGCCGTGATAGCGCAGCTCGTCCATCACCGGGCGTAACACCTCGCGCGCGGCGTTTTCTGCCTCGTCGAAGTTCTCTTTCGCCAGGTTCCGATCGGTAAAGTAGCGCTCAAGCCAGGTCACGCAGCCCATCGACAGGCTGAACAGCGACGTTGCCTGCGCGCCGGTGCCGGTCACCAGTTCGGTACTAGCACCGCCGATATCCACCACCAGGCGGCGATCGTCACCTCCCGTGGTGTGCGCAACCCCCTGATAAATCAGGCGAGCTTCTTCTTCACCGCTGATAACCTGTACCGGACAACCCAGAATTTCCTGCGCTCTGGCAATAAAATCCACGGCGTTGACCGCCAGGCGGAGTGTCGCAGTGGCGACCACGGTGATTTGGGCGTGCGGGATATCCTGTAGACGTTCGGCAAAGAGCCGTAGACACTGCCAGCCACGTTCCATGGCTTCAGGGGAGAGGTGATTATCGCTGCTCAGGCCCGCCGCGAGGCGGACCTTGCGCTTGATGCGCGTCAGCGTTTGTATGCTTCCCGCCACCTCGCGCACAACCAGCATATGAAAACTATTCGAACCGAGATCAATTGCCGCATAAAGCGAGGTGGAGCTGAGCATATTTTCTTAACCTGAACGACGACGATTACGCGGCGCGCCACCTGAACGACGCGGACCATTGCCGGAGCGTGGGCGGGTTAGACGCTTAGGCGGCGGCAGTTCGCTTAACAGTGCTTCCGGATTGTATTTGCTCTGCGGAATAGAGTGACCGATATAGGTCTCAATGGCCGGGAGATTCAGCGCATACTCTTCACACGCAAGACTAATCGAGTGACCGCTTGCGCCCGCACGACCGGTACGACCGATACGGTGTACGTAGTCTTCGCAGTCGTCTGGCAGATCGTAGTTAAAGACGTGCGTTACGGCCGGAATGTGCAGACCACGAGCGGCAACGTCGGTTGCGACCAGAATATCGAGATCGCCACGGGTGAATTCTTCCAGAATACGCAGGCGTTTTTTCTGCGCCACGTCGCCGGTCAGCAGGCCGACACGGTGACCGTCTGCAGCCAGATGGCCCCAGATGTCTTCACAGCGGTGTTTGGTGTTCGCGAAGATAATGGCGCGATCTGGCCACTCTTCTTCAATCAGCGTTTGCAGCAGACGCATTTTCTCTTCATTGGAAGGATAGAAGAGCTCTTCTTTAATGCGGTGACCCGTTTTCTGCTCCGGTTCCACTTCTACATATTCGGCGTTGTTCATCTGTTCGAACGCCAGCTCGCGTACGCGATAAGAAAGGGTAGCGGAGAACAGCATATTCAGACGCTGATTGGCCGGCGGCATGCGGCGGAATAGCCAGCGGATGTCTTTAATGAAGCCCAGATCGTACATGCGGTCAGCTTCATCGAGCACCACAACCTGGATTGCGCCGAGGTTAATGTGATTCTGTTTGGCGTAATCGATAAGACGGCCGGTGGTACCGATCAGGATATCCACACCGCTTTCCAGCACTTTCAGCTGTTTATCGTAGCCGTCGCCGCCATAGGCCAGGCCAAGCTTCAGGCCGGTAGACTGCGCCAGGGGTTCAGCGTCTGCGTGGATCTGTACCGCCAGTTCTCGCGTCGGGGCCATAATTAGCGCGCGCGGCTGGTTAACTTTGCGGTCTGCAATCGCTGGGTGAGAAAGTAAATAATGAAACGTTGACGTTAAAAACGCCATCGTTTTGCCGGTACCGGTTTGCGCCTGCCCGGCAACATCGCGACCGGCCAGCGTCAGCGGCAGCGCGAGGGCCTGAATGGGCGTGCAGTTATGAAACCCTTTATTTTCAAGGGCTTCAATCACCTTCGGGTGCAGCGCGAAGTCGGAAAACTTCTGTTCTGTTAAATGTGTTTTGCTCATAGTGTGGTAGAATATCAGCTTACTATTGCTTTACGAAAGCGTATCCGGTGAAATAAAGTCAACCTTTAGTTGGTTAATGCGACATCAACACGTCGTTGGTGGAGACAAAACCAACGTGCCAGGCTTATTCCTGTGGAGTTATATATGAGCGATAAAATTATTCACCTGACTGACGACAGTTTTGACACGGACGTACTTAAGGCTGACGGGCTGATCCTCGTCGATTTCTGGGCTGAATGGTGTGGTCCCTGCAAAATGATCGCCCCGATTCTGGATGAGATCGCCGACGAATATCAGGGCAAACTGACCGTTGCCAAGCTGAACATCGACCAGAACCCGGGCACCGCACCAAAATACGGTATCCGTGGCATCCCGACCCTTCTGCTGTTCAAAAACGGCGAAGTGGCAGCGACCAAAGTGGGCGCACTGTCCAAAGGTCAACTGAAAGAGTTCCTGGACGCTAACCTGGCGTAAGGTTTCTCCGCTGTGCGTTCAGAGCTCCCGGCTAAATGATGTGGAACTCTGGACGCCCGGCTGAAGTCGTGCTAAGTTAGCTATGACTTCGTTTTAAACATATCTTGTTGTTTGAATCTTGTTTTACCCGATACTTCCCGTTGTTAACATGAACAGTGCGTGAAGTGGCTAAATTCCGGGCTTGTCACTCAATCCGTCTTGTCGTTTCAGTTCTGCGTTCTTTCCCTGTGACCAGACAGCGAACAGACATGAGTCGATGGCCGCTAAACAGGCATGGATGACCCTGCCATACCATTCACAACATTAAGTTCGAGAATCACCCCGAGTTTAAGAACCCACACCATTATGAATCTTACCGAATTAAAGAATACGCCGGTTTCTGAGCTGATCACTCTCGGCGAAAATATGGGGCTGGAAAACCAGGCTCGTATGCGCAAGCAGGACATCATTTTCGCCATCCTGAAGCAGCATGCTAAGAGTGGCGAAGATATCTTTGGCGACGGTGTGCTGGAGATATTGCAAGACGGATTTGGTTTCCTCCGCTCTGCAGACAGCTCCTATCTCGCCGGCCCTGACGACATCTACGTATCCCCCAGCCAAATCCGCCGTTTCAACCTCCGCACTGGTGACACCATTTCAGGTAAGATTCGTCCTCCTAAAGAGGGTGAACGCTACTTTGCGCTGTTGAAAGTCAATGAAGTTAACTTCGACAAACCGGAAAACTCGCGTAATAAGATCCTCTTTGAGAACTTAACGCCGCTGCACGCGAACTCTCGCCTGCGCATGGAGCGTGGTAACGGTTCTACTGAAGACTTAACCGCGCGTGTTCTGGATCTGGCATCACCAATTGGTCGCGGCCAGCGTGGTCTGATTGTGGCACCGCCAAAAGCGGGTAAAACCATGCTGCTGCAGAACATCGCGCAGAGCATTGCCTATAACCACCCAGACTGCGTGCTGATGGTGCTGCTGATTGACGAACGTCCGGAAGAAGTGACCGAGATGCAGCGTCTGGTTAAAGGTGAAGTGGTTGCTTCTACCTTCGACGAACCGGCATCTCGCCACGTTCAGGTTGCGGAAATGGTTATCGAGAAGGCGAAACGCCTGGTTGAGCACAAGAAAGACGTGATCATCCTGCTTGACTCCATCACCCGTCTGGCGCGTGCCTACAACACCGTGGTTCCGGCGTCTGGTAAAGTGCTGACCGGTGGTGTGGATGCTAACGCCCTGCATCGTCCGAAACGCTTCTTCGGTGCCGCACGTAACGTGGAAGAGGGCGGCAGCCTGACTATCATCGCGACGGCGCTGATCGATACCGGTTCTAAAATGGACGAAGTGATTTACGAAGAATTTAAAGGTACAGGTAACATGGAGCTGCACCTTTCTCGTAAAATCGCTGAGAAACGCGTCTTCCCGGCTATCGACTACAACCGTTCCGGTACCCGTAAAGAAGAGCTGCTCACCACGCAGGAAGAGCTGCAGAAAATGTGGATCCTGCGCAAAATCATCCATCCAATGGGTGAAATTGACGCGATGGAGTTCCTCATTAACAAACTGGCGATGACCAAAACCAACGACGATTTCTTCGACATGATGAAACGCTCGTAACGTAAATAAAGCCAGCGAACGCCACGTTTTTACGTGGCGTTTTTCTTTTATGGACTATACGCTAGTACCACCTACTCCCAATTTTGACCGGTCGGTGCGACAATAGGGCCGTTTGTGCAGCTAAAGAAATAATTGATTGAAAAATATACAAAGGAAGTGGTGAGAAGCCATCTTTATTACTTCTGAGGCTGTGGCTTCATGGTTATACTTCCGGGACTAACATTTGTTGAGAGCAATCCATTGTGAATCTATTCACCGCCGTTACTGAACTGATCAGTATTTTTTTATTCACAACCTGTTTTTTGTTCATTGCGCGAAAGGTGGCAAAACGAATAGGGTTGGTGGATAAGCCGAATTTTCGTAAACGCCATCAGGGACTTATTCCTTTAGTCGGCGGGATTTCTGTTTACGCAGGGATTTGCTTCACGTTTGGAATTGCCGATTATTATATCCCGCATGCCGCCCTCTACATTGCCTGCGCCGGTGTCCTGGTGTTAGTCGGGGCTCTTGATGACCGATTCGATATCGCGGTGAAAATACGCGCGACCGTTCAGGCGGCCATTGGCGTGGTGATGATGGTTGTGGGCGGACTGTATCTGCGAAGCCTCGGCTATGTATTTGGCCCCTGGGAGTTAGTCCTGGGTCCATTTGGCTTCTTCCTGACACTCTTTGCCGTCTGGGCGGCAATCAATGCTTTCAACATGGTGGATGGCATTGACGGCCTGCTCGGTGGGTTGTCATCCGTCTCGTTTGCCGCTATCGGCATTATTTTATGGTTTGATGGCCAGTACAGTCTGGCAATGTGGTGTTTTGCCATGATTGCCGCCATTCTGCCTTATATCCTCTTAAACCTCGGAGTGCTGGGCCGTCGCTATAAAGTCTTTATGGGAGACGCGGGCAGTACGCTGATTGGTTTTACGGTTATCTGGATCCTGCTTGAAACCACACAGGGTCAAACCCATCCGATAAGTCCCGTAACCGCGCTATGGATTATCGCGATTCCATTAATGGATATGGTGGCGATTATGTATCGCCGCCTGCGCAAAGGAATGAGTCCTTTCTCTCCTGACCGCCAACACATTCATCATCTCATCATGCGTGCGGGTTTTACTTCTCGTCAGGCGTTTGTGCTGATTACTCTGGCCGCCGCTATTTTAGCCGCGATTGGTGTAGCTGCAGAATATTCCCATATTATTCCTGAGTGGGTTATGTTGGCATTATTCTTGCTGGCATTTTTCCTGTACGGCTACTGCATTAAACGCGCATGGAAAGTGGCGCGATTTATTAAACGTCTTAAACGCCGGATGCGTCGTAACAGTGGCAAAAACACAACATTAACTAAGTAAAACCGGGACTATGATGACTCAACCGTTGGCGGGAGCGAAATCAGTGGTAACTGAGAATGAACTGGATATTCGGGGTTTGTTTCGCGTGTTATGGGCAGGCAAACTTTGGATTGCGGGGATCGCGCTGGGGTTTGCACTGTTAGCGCTGGCCTATACGTTCTTTGCAAAACAAGAGTGGAGCGCCACGGCAATTACAGACAAGCCAACGGTTAACATGCTCGGGGGATACTATTCCCAGCAGCAATTCCTGCGTAACCTGGATATTAAAGCCAGTCTTGCAACGCCAGACCAGGCTTCCGTTATGGATGAAGCCTATAAAGAGTTTGTGATGCAGCTGGCTTCGTGGGATACCCGACGCGATTTCTGGTCCCAGACGGATTACTACAAGCAGCGCCGGGTTGATAATACAAAAGCCGACGCCGCCCTGCTGGACGATCTGATTAACAATATTCAGTTTATGCCGGGCGACGCGCTGCGTAACGTGAATGACAGCGTCAAGCTGATTGCAGAAACCGCGCCGGATGCCAACAACCTGCTGCGTCAGTACGTCGCATTTGCCAGCCAGCGTGCCGCAAGCCATCTTAACGAAGAGCTTAAAGGCGCCTGGGCTGCCCGCACCATCCAGATGAAAGCCCAGGTGAAACGTCAGGAAGAGGTGGCGAATACCATTTTCGGTCGCCGCGTGCATAACATTGAGCAGGCGCTGAAAATTGCGGAACAGCACAATATTTCCCGTACTGAGACGGACGTGCCCGCCGATGAGCTGCCTGACTCTGAAATGTTCCTACTTGGTCGCCCTATGCTGCAGGCGCGTCTGGAAAACCTGAAGGCCGTCGGTCCTGATTTTGACCTCGATTACGATCAAAATCGCGCGATGCTCAATACGCTTAATGTAGGTCCATCCCTGGACCCGCGTTTTCAGACCTATCGTTATTTGCGAACGCCTGAAGAACCTGTAAAACGCGATAGTCCGCGTCGTGCATTCCTGATGATTATGTGGGGGATTGTAGGCGCACTGACGGGCGCTGGCGTGGCGTTAACGCGTCGTCGCAAAAACTAAGAACGCCGTCTACGATGAAGGCTGCGGCCTTCATCACCTAATCGAAGAGAATCGATGTGAAAGTACTAACCGTATTTGGCACCAGGCCGGAGGCCATTAAGATGGCACCTCTGGTTCATGCGCTGGCCTGCGATCCCGATATTGAAGCGAAAGTGTGCGTCACTGCCCAGCACCGTGAGATGCTCGATCAGGTTTTAACGCTCTTCTCCATCGTCCCGGATTATGACCTTAATATTATGAAACCGGGGCAAGGATTAACGGAGATAACCTGTCGCATTCTGCAAGAGCTTAAGCCGATCCTGGAGTCATTCAAGCCTGACGTCGTGCTGGTACACGGTGACACAACTACTACCGTGGCGACAAGCCTGGCCGCGTTTTACCAGCGAATTCCCGTGGGGCATGTTGAGGCGGGTCTGCGTACCGGCAATCTTTATTCGCCGTGGCCGGAGGAGGCCAACCGCACGTTAACGGGCCATCTGGCGATGTACCACTTTGCGCCAACTGAAAACTCGCGTCAGAACCTGCTGCGTGAAAATATCGCCGATAACAAAATCTTTGTGACCGGCAATACGGTCATCGATGCGTTAATTTGGGTACGTGACCGCGTCCTCGCAAACGACGATCTCAAGAAAGAGCTCGCTGCCCGCTATCCGTTTCTCCACAACGGCAAAAAAACCATTCTGGTTACTGGCCACCGTCGCGAAAGCTTTGGCCGGGGTTTTGAGCAAATCTGTCACGCGCTGGCTGAAATCGCCGCGCATAACGACGATGTGCAAATTGTCTATCCAGTACACCTTAACCCTAACGTCAGCGAGCCGGTTAACCGGATCCTGGGCCATGTCGAAAATGTCCTTCTGATTGAACCTCAGGACTACATGCCGTTTGTCTGGCTGATGAACCACGCCTGGCTGATCCTCACCGATTCCGGCGGCATTCAGGAAGAAGCACCATCCCTCGGCAAACCGGTGCTGGTGATGCGTGAAACGACCGAACGTCCGGAAGCCGTCAAAGCCGGTACGGTGCGTCTGGTTGGCACCAACGCGCAGCTCATCGTCGAAGAGGTCACGCGCCTGCTGCATGACGATGAAGCGTATCAGGCGATGAGCCGGGCCCATAATCCGTATGGAGACGGGCAGGCTTGTGGCCGTATTTTGCATGCACTTAAACACAATCGGGTATCGCTATGAGTTTTACTACCATCTCTGTCATCGGTCTTGGCTACATTGGCTTGCCTACTGCGGCCGCGTTTGCCTCTCGTCAGAAACAGGTTGTCGGTGTGGATATCAACGCACGGGCGGTAGAAACCATTAACCGTGGCGAGATTCATATTGTGGAGCCCGATCTTGACCGCGTGGTGAAAGAGGCGGTGGAGGGGGGCTTCCTGCGTGCCAGCACGACGCCAGTTGAAGCGGATGCCTACCTGATTGCCGTCCCCACTCCATTTAAAGGCGACCACGAGCCCGACATGGCGTTCGTCGAGGCGGCGGCAAAATCCATCGCGCCTGTGCTGAAGAAAGGGGCGCTGGTGATCCTGGAATCAACCTCTCCGGTCGGCGCTACCGAGCAGATGGCACAGTGGCTGGCCGACGCGCGCCCTGATTTAAGCTTCCCGCAGCAGGCGGGTGAGCAGGCGGATATTAACGTCGCCTACTGTCCGGAACGCGTGCTGCCGGGCCAGGTCATGGTCGAACTGATTAAAAACGACCGCGTCATTGGCGGTATGACGCCCGTCTGTTCCGAACGTGCCAGCGCGCTGTACAAGATTTTCCTGGAAGGTGAGTGCGTGGTGACCAACTCCCGCACAGCCGAGATGTGCAAGCTGACGGAAAACAGCTTCCGCGACGTCAATATCGCCTTTGCGAACGAACTGTCGCTGATCTGTGCCGATCAGGGGATTAACGTCTGGGAGCTGATTAGTCTGGCGAATCGCCATCCGCGCGTGAACATTCTCCAGCCAGGCCCGGGCGTGGGCGGACACTGTATCGCCGTCGATCCGTGGTTTATCGTGGCGCAAAATCCGGCGCAGGCGCGTCTGATTCGCACCGCGCGCGAAGTGAACGACAGCAAGCCTCACTGGGTGCTCAACCAGGTTAAAGCGACGGTAGCGGATTGCCTGGCAGAGAGCGGCAAGCGCGCCAGCGAGCTGAAAATTGGCTGCTTTGGTCTGGCATTCAAACCCAATATTGACGATCTGCGTGAAAGCCCGGCGATGGAAATTGCCGAGATGATTGCCGAATGGCACAAGGGTGAAACGCTGGTGGTTGAGCCGAATATCCATGAATTGCCGGCAAAACTTGCGGGAAACTGCACATTGACGGCGCTGGACGACGCGCTGGCGACGGCGGACGTGCTGGTGCTGCTGGTGGATCATAAAGAGTTTAAAGCGACGTCCGGCGATGCCGTTCGTCAGCAGTATATTGTTGATACCAAAGGTGTCTGGCGTTGAACAGCCTGAATGGGGTGCTCGAGTCCCTGCAGTGGGAGAGCGCCTTTTTCGGCCTGCCGTCGGCCATCGTGCGTCTGCGCGACGATGCGCCTGCACTGGCTGAACCGGATTTTATCGCCTGGCAACGGGTGCAGGCTAAGATCCCGGCGGAGCGTGCCGATCAGCTTGACGCGCTCCAGCAACACGGCTTTCAGCTGGTTGAAGGTGAGGTAGACCTTTCCATTACCCTTACCCGGCACGATGCATCCGGCGCGGAAATTGCAAACGAACTGGACATCCCCGTGCTGCGTCAGATGGCGGCCCAGGCATTTGCACAGAGTCGCTTTCGTGCGCCCTGGTATGCACCTGACGATAGCGGACGTTTCTATGCCCAGTGGATAGAGAATGCGGTCAAAGGCACATTTGACCACGTCTGCCTGGTTTTCCGTGCAGGGGACGGTCAAATCCAGGGGTTCGTCTCGCTGCGTAAGCTCAACGAGCGCGAGGCGCGTATCGGCTTATTAGCCGGGCGCGGCATGGGTGAAAAACTCATGCAGGCGGCGCTGCACTGGGCTCAGCAGCAACAGCTTGTGACGCTGCGGGTCGCGACCCAACTGGGCAACACAGCCGCGCTTAAACGTTATATTGCGAGTGGTGCCAACATCGACGCCACCGCCTACTGGTTATACAGGTGACAAGATGATTCCATTTAACGCACCACCCGTTGTCGGAACTGAACTCGACTATATGCAGTCTGCCATGGGCAGCGGCAAACTCTGTGGTGACGGCGGTTTTACCCGTCGCTGTCAGCAGTGGATGGAACAGCGTTTTCGCAGCGCCAAAGTGCTGCTGACCCCGTCCTGTACGGCATCGCTGGAAATGGCGGCACTGTTGCTGGATATCCAGCCCGGTGATGAAGTGATTATGCCAAGCTATACCTTCGTTTCCACGGCGAACGCCTTTGTCCTGCGCGGAGCGAAAATCGTCTTTGTGGATATCCGCCCGGATACCATGAACATTGATGAGACGCTGATTGAAGCGGCGATCACTGACAAAACGCGCGCGATCGTGCCGGTTCACTACGCGGGCGTGGCCTGTGAAATGGACACCATCATGGCCATCGCCAAAAAACATAATCTGTTCGTGGTGGAAGATGCCGCGCAGGGCGTGATGTCCACCTACAAGGGACGCGCGCTGGGCACTATTGGCCACATCGGCTGCTTTAGCTTCCACGAAACCAAAAACTACACGGCGGGCGGAGAAGGTGGCGCGACGCTGATTAACGACCGGGCTCTCGTGGAGCGTGCGGAAGTGATCCGCGAAAAAGGCACCAACCGCAGCCAGTTCTTCCGGGGGCAGGTAGACAAATACACCTGGCGCGATATCGGCTCCAGCTATCTGATGGCGGATCTGCAGGCGGCGTACCTGTGGGCGCAGCTGGAAGCGGCGGAACGTATCAACCTTCAGCGTCTTTCCCTGTGGCAAACGTATTACGATGCGCTTGAGCCGCTGGCCAAAGCCGGGCGTATTGAGTTGCCGACCATCCCGGCGGATTGCGTCCACAACGCGCATATGTTCTACATCAAGCTGCGCGATAACGACGATCGCAGCGCGCTTATCGCCTGGCTGAAAGAGGCCGAAATTATGGCGGTGTTCCACTATATCCCGCTGCACTCCAGCCCGGCCGGCGAAGCGTTTGGCACGTTCGCGGGTGAAGACCGTTACACCACGAAAGAAAGTGAGCGTTTGCTTCGCCTGCCACTGTTTTACAACCTCGCGCCTGTTAACCAGCGTACGGTAATTAATACCCTTCTGAGTTATTTCGGCTGATATGTCTCTGGCAAAAGCATCGGTGTGGACCGCCGCGTCCACGCTTGTAAAAATTGGCGCCGGGCTGCTGGTCGTCAAGCTGTTGGCCGTCTCATTTGGCCCCTCTGGCGTGGGGCTGGCGGGTAATTTCCGCCAGCTTGTCACCGTCCTTGGCGTGCTGGCAGGTGCCGGTATCTTCAACGGCGTTACCAAATACATTGCGCAGTATCACGATGATGCGGCTCAGCTGCGCAGGGTGGTGGGCACCTCTTCGGCGATGGTCACGGGTTTTTCGACCCTGATGGCGATTGTCTTTCTGCTGGCAGCGGCGCCCATCAGCCAGGGATTGTTCGGGCACACCCATTATCAGGGGCTGGTGCGTCTGGTCGCGTTGGTTCAGATGGGCATTGCCTGGGCAAACCTGCTGCTGGCGCTGATGAAAGGTTTTCGTGATGCCGCCGGGAACGCGCTTGCCTTAATCCTGGGCAGCGTCATCGGCGTGATTGCCTATTACTTCTGCTATCGCCTGGGCGGCTATGAAGGCGCGCTGCTGGGGCTTGCGCTGGTCCCGGCGCTGGTGGTTGTGCCTGCGGTATTGATGCTGATGCGTCGGGGCGTCATCCCTTTGAGCTACCTGAAACCGCAATGGGACACGATGCTCGCCAGCCAGCTGGGCAAATTTACCCTGATGGCGCTCATCACCTCCGTCACGCTGCCGGTAGCCTACGTGATGATGCGAAACCTGCTGGCGGCGCATTATAGCTGGGATGAAGTGGGGATCTGGCAGGGCGTAAGCAGTATTTCCGACGCTTATCTCCAGTTTATTACGGCTTCCTTTAGCGTTTACCTGCTGCCAACCTTATCGCGTCTGACGTCCAGACAGGATATTACCCGTGAGATTTTCCGATCGCTGCGCTTTGTGCTGCCAGCCGTCGTGGCGGCCAGCTTTACCGTCTGGTTACTGCGCGATGTCGCCATCTGGCTGCTGTTCTCGGCGAAGTTCACCGCCATGCGCGATCTCTTTGCCTGGCAGCTGGTGGGTGATGTGCTGAAAGTGGGTGCATACGTTTTTGGCTATCTGGTGATTGCAAAAGCGTCCCTGCGGCTGTATATCCTGGCGGAAATTAGCCAGTTTGCGTTACTGACAGCATTTTCACACTGGCTGATACCCGCGCACGGTGCGCTGGGGGCGGCTCAGGCCTATATGGCAACCTATATCGTTTATTTCGCCGCCTGTTGCGGCGTATTTTTATTGTGGCGTAAACGCGCATGACTGCACTGATTCACATCCTGGGATCGGATATCCCACACCATAACCAGACCGTTTTGCGGTTCTTCAACGACGAGCTGGCATCGGGTAATCCTGATGCGCGTGAGTTTATGGTTGCAGGTCAGGATAAGGGCCTGAGCGAGGCGTTTCCGGCGCTGACGATTCGCTTCTGGCCGGATAAGGCCGCGCTGGCGAAGGCGGTCGTTGCCAGAGCCAAAGCGGATCGTAAGCAACGTTTCTTTTTCCACGGGCAGTTCAATACCGGCCTGTGGCTGGCACTGCTTAGCGGGGGGATTAAACCCTCCCAGTGCAGCTGGCATATCTGGGGAGCCGATCTCTACGAAGTCTCCCGCGGCTGGAAATTCCGTCTTTTCTATCCGCTGCGCCGCATGGCGCAGGGGCGCGTGGGCTGTGTGTTTGCCACCCGTGGCGATCTCAACTATTTTGCTAAACAGCATCCGAACGTGCGCGGAGAACTGCTCTATTTCCCAACCCGCATGGATCCGGCCCTGAACGCCATGGCGAATGACGCGGTACGTGAAGGCAAGCTGACGATCCTGGTGGGGAATTCCGGCGATCGCAGTAACGAACACGTCGCAGCGCTCAGGGCTGTGCATCAGCAGTTTGGCGACACGGTGAACGTGGTGGTGCCGATGGGCTATCCCGCCAACAACGACGCCTATATTGCTGAGGTTCGCCAGCAGGGACTTGCGCTATTTAGTGCAGAAAATCTGCACATTCTCAGCAATAAGTTGGAATTTGATGACTATCTTGCGCTGCTGAGAAAATGCGATCTTGGCTATTTCATCTTTGCCAGACAGCAGGGAATCGGCACGCTGTGTCTGCTGATTCAGGCGGGTGTACCGTGCGTGCTCAACCGCGACAACCCGTTCTGGCAGGACATGGCCGAGCAGCATATTCCGGTGCTGTTTACCTCAGACACGCTGAATGTTGAGGTGGTACGGGAAGCCCAACGCCAGCTCACGTTGGTGGATAAAAATAGCATCGATTTTTTCAGCCCGAACTACCTCACGCCGTGGCACCGCGCGCTGCGTATCGCTTCAGGAGACAAAGCATGAGTCAGTTGCAATTCAGCGGCTTACTGGTTGTCTGGCTTCTGAGCGCCCTGTTTATCGCCACGCTCACCTGGTTTGAATTCCGTCGGGTGCGCTTCAACTTTAACGTCTTCTTCTCGTTATTGTTTCTGCTGACCTTCTTTTTCGGCTTCCCGCTCACCAGCATTCTGGTCTTCCGTTTTGACGTGAGCGTCGCGCCGCCGGAAATCCTGCTCCAGGCGCTTCTGGCGGCAACCTGCTTCTATGCGGTCTACTACGTCACCTATAAAACGCGTCTGCGTTCAGCGCAGGCTGCTGTCCCGCGTCGGCCGCTTTTTACTATGAATCGGGTGGAAACCCACCTGACGTGGGTGATGCTGATGACCATCGCCCTGGTCAGCGTCGGTATCTTCTTCATGCATAACGGCTTTCTGCTGTTTAAGCTCCACTCCTACAGCCAGATTTTTTCGGCCGAAGTCTCGGGCGTGGCGCTTAAGCGTTTCTTCTACTTCTTCATCCCGGCGATGCTGGTGGTCTTTTTTCTGCGCCAGGACAGCAAAGCGTGGCTGTTTTTCCTGGTCAGTACCGTCGCGTTTGGCATTCTGACCTACATGATTGTGGGCGGCACGCGCGCGAACATTATCATCGCCTTCGCCATCTTCCTGTTTATCGGCATCATCCGCGGCTGGATCTCGCTGTGGATGCTGGTTGCGGCAGGCGTGTTTGGCATTGTCGGGATGTTCTGGCTGGCGCTGAAGCGCTACGGGATGAACGTGGCGGGCGATGAGGCGTTTTACACGTTCCTCTACCTGACGCGCGATACCTTCTCGCCGTGGGAAAACCTGGCATTGCTGCTGCAAAACTACGACAAGATTGATTTCCAGGGGCTGGCGCCGATTGTTCGCGACTTCTACGTCTTTATCCCTTCCTGGCTATGGCCTGACCGGCCTGGCGTGGTGCTTAACACGGCAAATTACTTTACCTGGGAAGTGCTGAACAACCATTCCGGTCTGGCAATCTCGCCGACGCTGATTGGTTCCCTGGTGGTGATGGGGGGCGCGTGGTTCATTCTGCCCGGTGCAGTTGCCGTTGGGCTGATTATCAAGTGGTTTGACTGGCTTTATCTGCGCGGCAACGAAGAGACCAACCGCTATAAAGCCGCCATTTTGCACAGTTTCTGCTTTGGTGCCATTTTCAATATGATCGTTCTGGCGCGCGAAGGGCTGGACTCGTTCGTGTCGCGCGTGGTGTTCTTCATGGTCGTTTTCGGCCTCTGCCTGTTGCTCGCCAAACTGTTGTACTGGCTGTTTGACAGCGCAGGGCTCGTGCACAAGCGCGAGCGGCAGGGCAGCACAACGCTGTCGCAAGTCTGAGTAAGGATAGTAATGACTGATAATATTTCTGCACCGCGCTATGCGCTACGTGGCCTGCAGCTTATTGGCTGGCGCGACATGCAGCACGCGCTGGACTTTCTGTTCGCCGACGGCAAGATGAAATCCGGTACGCTGGTGGCCATCAACGCGGAAAAAATGCTGGCGGTTGAGGATAATGCGGAAGTCAAAAGCCTGATTGAAGCGGCTGAATTTAAATACGCGGACGGGATCAGCGTGGTCCGCTCTATCCGTAAAAAGTATCCTGACGCTAATGTATCCCGCGTGGCGGGGGCCGATCTCTGGGAGCAGCTTATGGCCCGCGCCGGTGCGCAGGGTACGCCCGTGTTCCTGATTGGCGGAAAGCCGGAGATACTGGCCCAGACGGAGGAGAAACTGCGTCGTCAATGGAATGTTAATATTGTTGGCAGCCAGGATGGTTACTTCAAACCGGAAGATCGACAGGCTCTGTTTGAGCGCGTTCGTGACAGCGGGGCGAAAATTGTCACCGTGGCGATGGGCTCCCCGCGCCAGGAGATCCTGATGCGTGACTGCCGTCTGGTCTGTCCTGATGCCCTTTACATGGGCGTCGGCGGCACGTACGACGTCTTTACCGGCCACGTTAAGCGTGCGCCTAAGGTCTGGCAAAATTTGGGGCTGGAGTGGCTGTACCGCCTGCTATCGCAACCGACGCGCATTAAACGACAGATCCGTCTGCTTCGCTACCTCGGCTGGCATTACACCGGGAAAATGTAATCAAAATGTAGCGCGATATGCTATTCGCGCTGCAACTCGCCTGCAAAACTGCTGATAATCTGTGCAATGCATTCATTTTTTTAATGCATCGTTTGCCATTTGGCAGATTTTAGGAAACCATTCGCTCCGTATTTTAGTACCCCTAAAAAACAATACCCGGTATTAAGCCGGGAAACAGCAAACACAATCGAGGATCTATGGCAGAGAAACAACCGGAGCTACAGCGTGGGCTGGAAGCTCGTCATATTGAACTGATAGCGCTGGGCGGCACTATCGGCGTGGGCCTGTTTATGGGCTCCGCAAGCACGCTCAAATGGGCAGGCCCTTCCGTATTACTGGCGTACATTATCGCCGGGCTGTTTGTTTTCTTCATTATGCGTTCCATGGGCGAAATGCTCTTCCTGGAGCCGGTAACCGGCTCTTTCGCCGTTTACGCGCATCGCTATATGAGCCCCTTCTTCGGCTACCTGACGGCCTGGTCATACTGGTTTATGTGGATGGCGGTGGGCATCTCAGAGATCACCGCGATAGGGGTCTACGTCCAGTTCTGGTTCCCGGACATGGTCCAGTGGATACCCGCGCTCATTGCCGTGGGGCTGGTGGCGCTGGCAAACCTGGCAGCCGTGCGCCTTTACGGTGAAATTGAGTTCTGGTTCGCAATGATCAAAGTCACCACGATCATCGTGATGATTGTCGTCGGCCTGGGCGTGATTTTCTTCGGCTTTGGCAACGGTGGGCACGCTATCGGCTTTGGCAACCTGACCGAAAACGGCGGCTTCTTCGCCGGCGGCTGGAAGGGCTTCCTGACGGCGCTGTGTATCGTTGTGGCCTCGTATCAGGGCGTGGAGCTGATCGGTATTACCGCCGGTGAAGCGAAAAACCCGCAGGTCACGCTGCGTAGCGCGGTGGGCAAAGTGCTGTGGCGCATCCTGATTTTCTATGTGGGAGCGATCTTCGTCATCGTGACCATCTTCCCGTGGAACGAAATTGGCACGACGGGTAGCCCGTTTGTATTAACCTTCGCCAAAATTGGTATCACGGCGGCGGCGGGTATCATCAACTTTGTGGTCCTGACGGCAGCGCTGTCAGGCTGTAACAGCGGGATGTACAGCTGCGGGCGTATGCTCTATGCGCTTTCGAAGAATAACCAGCTGCCTGCGGCGATGAGTAAAGTCTCACGTGCCGGCGTACCGGTGGCGGGTGTGGCGGTCTCCATTGCGATCCTGCTGATTGGCTCTTGCCTGAATTACATCATTCCTAACCCGCAGCGCGTGTTCGTTTACGTCTACAGCGCCAGCGTACTGCCGGGCATGGTGCCGTGGTTCGTTATCCTCATCAGCCAGCTACGTTTCCGCCATGCGCATAAAAAAGCGATCGAAAGCCATCCGTTCCGCTCAATTCTGTTCCCCTATGCGAACTATTTGACGATGGCGTTCCTGATTTGCGTATTAATCGGCATGTACTTTAATGAAGATACCCGCATGTCGCTGTTTGTCGGGATGATCTTCCTGGCGGCTGTGACGGCCGCATATAAGCTTTTTGGCCTGGGTCGCCGCGCCACCACGCATAAAGTGGAGGAATAAGCGGCAAAATGTGCAAACCATAACCAAACGCGCATTTTTTTCAAAAAAGCACTAGACAGCGGGGACGGAGGTACGTAATATCCAGCCCCGCAACGGCGCTAAGCGCCCGTAGCTCAGCTGGATAGAGCGCTGCCCTCCGGAGGCAGAGGTCTCAGGTTCGAATCCTGTCGGGCGCACCATTAACCCGGTGCTGGAGCTGCGGTGGTCTGAGGAGTAGTCAGTACCGCGTGAAAGAATACAGTGGTGGCTATAGCTCAGTTGGTAGAGCCCTGGATTGTGATTCCAGTTGTCGTGGGTTCGAATCCCATTAGCCACCCCATTATTTGAAAGAGTTGTGAATTGCGAAGGTGGCGGAATTGGTAGACGCGCTAGCTTCAGGTGTTAGTGTCCTTTGGATGTGGGGGTTCGAGTCCCCCCCCTCGCACCACGACTTTTTAAATGAATTGAACTAAAAATTCAAAAAGCAGTACATCGGCGAGTAGCGCAGCTTGGTAGC
This sequence comes from Enterobacter sp. HG048, assembly GCF_024702055.1. Lineage (NCBI taxonomy): Bacteria > Pseudomonadati > Pseudomonadota > Gammaproteobacteria > Enterobacterales > Enterobacteriaceae > Enterobacter > Enterobacter sp. HG048. The sequence goes on along the minus strand of NZ_JANLIZ010000021.1, from coordinate 48,231 downwards.
GCAACTGGTTTGGGACCAGTGGGTCGGAGGTTCGAATCCTCTCTCGCCGACCAATTTTGAACCCCGCTTCGGCGGGGTTTTTTGTTTTCTGCGGCTTCTCACCCCTGTAGTCATGCCCCGACAGCGCCCTTTTTCTTTGTCGCAATCCAGCGACATGCAACTCATTGAAAATTAAATAAATAACTATTTATGGGTTTTGCTGTCTCCTCCTGGCGACATATTCCCGCCTTTTACCGATATGTTGTAGAGCCTAAGACGTCGCATAGCAGCATAATTTCCTTTTATCTTAAAATGTTGCGTTATGTAAAAGATCTGGGTGTCATGTTGGCACGTTACGTGCAATAATATACGTGTAGATGCTCATTCCATCTCTTATGTTCGCCTTAGTGCCTCATAAACTCAGGAATGACGCAGAGCCATTTACGGTGCTTATCGTCCACTGACAGATGTCGCTTCGGCCTCATCAGACACCATGGACACAACGTTGAGTGAAGCACCAAATATGTTGTCTTACAGACCTGTTTTAACGCCTGCTTTTATAGCAGGCGTTTTTTTATGCCTTATTCCCGATACAGGCGCATGATCAGGGCAACCATCAGCAGGGCCGATGCAGAGACAGCATAGAGCGCCTGTACTGAGCCAAATCCTGAAGCCACCGCCGCTGCAATGCCGGTGAAAAGAGAGGCGCTGAGCGTTTGCCAGCGCCAGGCTTTACCGCTGGCCGAAGCGGTTTGCGTAATAGGAAAACTGCTGAGTACGCCAAACGTGCCCGCTGCGAAGAGAATATTTGAGGCCAGATGCGCGATAAAGATCATCCCCAGCGCGCATAACGTCCACCCGGACAAAAACGGCAGCATGCCATAAGCGGCCAGAAAGATGCTCAGGCAAACGATTATTCGCGGCGTGTGGGCCGCAACGCGCGTCAGGCTCTCTTTTTTTAGCAGCAGGGGGCCACAAAGCTGCCCCAGACTCCTTGCGAAAAGCAGAGGCAAAGCAAGGCCCGCCGCATCCTGAGGACGGAGCTGCTGGGCCAGTGCCGGAAGCAGCGCCATCGCCGGTGAGCCGACGGCGGCCAGCGCCGGCAGGATGAGCAGGCTGCGTTTCTGCCGAACGGTCAACGCCTGCCAGCGTAATGTTGCAGAATCCCCCTTTTCCATAGTGGTGGAGCGTGGTGCCGGAGAAAACCGGCGTCCAGCCAGCCATAGCAGTAACAGTGACCCAAAAAAGCTCGCAGCATCAATAGCCAGCAGGGTAAACACGGATGTCTTCTGAAACAGCACCACGCCGAGTCCGGTCCCTAACAACACCTGAGAAGCAAAAATCACATTTTCCAGACAGGTTGCAGCGGGCAACTCCGCTTCGCTAAGTCCGCGCTTAAAGAGCAATGTCAGCGCGGGCCAGCTCATCCCGCTGAGCAGCGCCTCGGTGGATTGCACGGCGAGCAATGCGGCAACGCTGTGGTAACCCACGCCAAGCAGGGGAAAGAGCAAGGCGAGCAGGCCCAGCCCCTCGGTCAGTATCAGCAGGGATATCGGTGAAAAGCACGAGCACAGCTTTTCGCCGAAGATACTGCCGATGAATCCTGGTACCGTAGCGAAAAGAAAAGCGAGAGTGAGCAGAGCGGGCGGGGCTGACCACGCTAGCAGCAAACCGAAGACTACAACCTGGGTTAAACCATTCCCCAGTGAAGAAAAGATAAAAGCGCAGGCAAGCAGGCGCAGCCAGCGGTGGCAGCGCAGCGCCTGAATAAGCGCATACAAAAGCGAGTTCATTGAGATTTCCTTTCAAAAACGATTTAGTCCACGCTGCAAAATGTGCGCGTGTGTGAAAAAAGGTTAATGAAAAGACATCGTTACATTGGCGGGTTCGTTTGCGGATGTGTGTATAAAGAATGTAGCAGGAGAAGGGCGATAAAAAAAGGAGGCCCTCTGGCCCCCTTTTTATTTACTGCTGCGTACCGTTATTTTGCAGCGTTAACAGCAACCCATCACGACGCATGGCGGCTGCCTCTTCCGGCTTATGCTGTTTGTCCAGCGCATCGGCAAGCCACGCGTAGTCAAACGCGTCCGGACGCTGCTTCAGCGCCGCGCGGAAGGCGAGGCTCGCCTCCTGCCATTCGCCGTGCTTCATCAGCGACTGACCGAGCGTGCTCCACAGCAGCGGGCGATCCCCAACGGCTTTAATCTGCTGTCGCAGCACTTTTTCGATTTGCTCAGGATTATTGGTTTTCAGGCGCGGGATCACCATCACCAGACGATCGTCATACTGGCGCTTCAGGCCGTCGAGGAGGATCTCCTGAGCCGTGTCATGATCGTCACATTCAATAAGATGTTCCGCCATGGCGACCTGCAGAGGAACCTGCTGGCGCGTCTTACGGCTCTGATTCTTCCACCACGTTTTCAGACCGTCGCTGCCCAGGTCGGCGCGCGCCTGATCCATCAGGCCAATCCATGCCAGACGCTGAAGTTCATCACGATGCTCATCGTCGCCCACCTCGGCCTTCGCCATCGACGGAATGATGTCCAGCAGCGAGCCCCAGGCGCCGGTACGAATATACGCCTGCTCGGCAAGACGCAGCACTTCCGGATGACGTGGCGCAACTTCCAGCAGGCGATCGATACCGTGACGCGCCGCGTGATTTTCATTGCGCGCCAGCTGCAGACGAACGCGCGTAATTTCTACCGGAATCGGGTCGCCGTGAGCCAGCTCAGCCGCCCGCTCCAGATGCTGATTGGCGCGGGCTTCGTCACCGCGCTGCTGCGCCGCTTCGGCAGCGAGCAGATAATTCACCACCGGCTGTTCGGCATGGTCGGCGTTTTTCGACATCAGCTTTTCAACCTGCTGATAGTCACCCTCGGCAAGCTTAAGCAGCGCCTGTTCGGTCTGCTTGCGGGCGCGGCGGCGTTTACGGCCAACGAACCAGCCGCGCGTGTGGGCACCGGTGCGGAAAATACGGCGCAGGATCCACTCGATCGCAAACAGCACCACCACGCCGAGGATCAGAATGATCGTCAGGCCGGTTACGCTGGTTTCAATGTTGTAGTTATCCGTCTGGATCAGGACGTAACCCTGATGACCCGCAAGCATGGGCCCCAGCACGATCCCGGCGATCAGCAGGATGAAGAGTAAGAGAACTTTTAGCATCATTACTCTCCTTGTGGTGCGCTTTCAGGCGCCGGAGCCGGAGCTTGTGCCGGAGCTGGTGCCGCTACGCCCGACGGCTCTGCCGGCACGCCCGGCTGCGCCAGCAGGTTACGCACGCGCGTCTGCATCAGCTTCTCCAGAATCGGCTGGCTGGCTAGCTTATCCGGCACGTTCATGGTGATGTTCTGCTGGCTCAGCTTATCAATGTCTTCGAGGAAGGCGGTGGTCGTCGCATCATCGGTGTTGTAGTAGGCGCGTACCCACGTCGAGACGTTATCCAGCGCCTGTTTGTAGGTCTCTTCCTGATGACGTGGCACGGCCTGAGCCGCCACCAGCAGGCGGGAACGAATGTTCTCGCGCAGATAGATATCCTGGTTCGGTGCCAGCAGCGGCACGGCGGTTTCGTCGCGACGGCGGATAGTGATGAAGCTGTCCATAAAGTTCTGCCAGCTTTTCTGCAGGTTTATGCGCCATTCGCTCAGGGAGCTGGAAAGCTCGGTACCGTCGGAATCCATCGGGGAGTCGTCGTCGTTGTTATCCGCCAGCTGCAGGTTATCAATCTGATTCGACAGCTGGTTCACCTTGAGGATAATGCCGTCGTAATCCACCTGCGAGACGGCGGAGAGACTGGCGATGTCTTCGGTGATCGCGCGACGCGCGGTGATAAGGCTCGGGTCGTTCATGTCTGCCAGGCTCGCATCGGCGCTTTTCAGCAGCGCGGCGGCAGTGGTGACGTCCTGATCGCTCCAGAGCTTACGTCCGGCGAGCTTCACCAGGAAGTCAGCCTGCGAGAGCAGCCAGGTTTTGGCATCGGTGCCGGAAATCGTGGCGACTTTCTGCTGCACTTCGCCCAGCTGTTTAGTCAGCTCTTCCTGTTTGCTGTTCGCCTCGGCAAGCGCGGCGGCCTGCTGCTTAATCACCGTTTCCAGCTCGGTTTTCTGCGTCTCCTGCGCTTTTTGCAGGGCAGTGAGCTGATTCACCAGCGCATCGCTGGTGGACGTCTGGTTAGCGCCCTGTTGCTTCACCAGACCGTACAGGCCAACCCCTGCTGCCAGCGCAATGGCGATGGCAATCGCGCTCAGCGCGAGGCTCGTTTTGTTGCTGCCGTTTTTCTTCTCAGCGGTTTTCTCTGTCGTCTCTGGCTGTGGCGTCGTTTCCACAGTCTCCCTGGTCTCTTCAACCACGGCGGAGGATTTGTCGTGTTCCGTCATTATGGCTTCCCATTTGAGAGTTATTGTAATGCGCGCAGCAGCGCATCGTTGTCGGCGTTATCAGCGATCCGAATATCCTGCCAGCCCAGTTCCCGGGCCTGGTTCGCCAGACGCTCACTGACGACCAGAAGCCGACAGCGGAGTAACCAGTTTTCGCGATACCAGAGCGGTATCAGCGACCAAAGCTGTTGTAACATTTCACCGCTGGTTACCACCAGCGTATTAATGTCGCGCGCGTGCCAGCGCATCGCCTCTTCCGCGCCATCGTAGTGTTTTGCACAGCGCTGATAGCACTCAATGAACGTCACGTCTGCACCACGTTCACGCAGCGTTTCGCCCAGCAGCTCGCGACCACCGTTGCCGCGCAAAATGAGCGCACGCTTTCCGGCAATAGTTTGTAATTCAGGTAATTGTAGCAAGACTTCGCTGATTTCCCGATCTAACGGGTAACGAACGTCCGCGCTGCTTACGGTATGCAGCGCCAGTGCCGTTGTGCGGCCAATCGCGAAATAGCGGGGGGCGGCTGGCCAGGCTAAACCCTGCTGTTGCAGCTGCGCGTGGGCAAATTCCACGGCATGTTGCGACAGCGCAAACAGCAGGTCGCCTTCCTGAAGGGTATTCATCTGGTCGGCGAGCGCGGAGAGCTCCCGACCGGGGGAGAATTCAATGAGCGGAAAACTCCAGGCCACCTGCCCCAGTGTGCGCAGACGGCTCACTAACTGCTCTCCTGCGGGAGAAGGGCGGGTGACAAGAATACTCATGCAGGGGGCTCTCCATTATAAACGTCAGCCAGAATCTCGCGGGCGCCGTTATCCAGCAGCTCTTCCGCCAGCGACACGCCAAGCTGCTCGGCATCTTGCGCTTTACCGCGACGTTCGCCGCGTACCATCTTCGAACCGTCCGGAGCGCCCACCAGCGCACGCAGCCACAGTTCGCCATCTGTTAATTCAGCATAGCTGCCAATCGGTACCTGACATCCCCCTTCGAGGCGGGTATTCATCGCACGCTCGGCTTTTACGCGAATAGCGGTCTCGTCATGGTTCAGAGGTCCGAGCAGTTCGCGGGTACGCGCATCGTCCAGACGGCACTCGATGCCGACGGCGCCCTGGCCCACGGCCGGCAGCGACAGTTCTGGCGGCATCGCCACGCGAATGCGCGACTCCAGCCCCAGACGCTTCAGGCCGGCAACGGCGAGGATAATGGCATCGTAATCGCCGTTATCCAGTTTGCCCAGACGCGTGCCGACGTTACCGCGCAGCGAGCGAATGATCAGGTCAGGACGGCGCTCTGCCAGCTGACACTGACGGCGTAAACTGGACGTGCCAACCACGCTACCCTCCGGCAGCGCGTCGAGCGAGTCATAGCGGTTGGAGACAAACGCATCGCGCGGATCTTCGCGCTCGCAGATGGTCACCAGCCCCAGCCCTTCCGGGAACTCGACGGGCACGTCTTTCATTGAATGTACGGCGATATCGGCGCGGTTCTCAAGCAATGCCAGTTCCAGTTCTTTGACAAACAGGCCTTTGCCGCCCACTTTCGCCAGAGGCGTATCGAGGATCACGTCACCGCGCGTGACCATCGGCACCAGCTCGACGCGCAATCCACTGTGGCAGGCTTCAAGGCGCTGCTTCACATAATGTGCCTGCCAGAGCGCGAGGGGGCTTTGGCGTGTGGCAATTCTCAAAACATTGTCTAACATGCTTGTTACCGTCATTATCAATCGCTAACCATCCTAACATTGTTGACTCTGGGATGGCAGTTTTACGGTTGATGAAGCGTGAGAGGGACAAGGCGGCGTATTCGTCAGCCATAGCCGTATTCAGGAATTTACACGTACAGAACGGTGCTACACTTGTATGTAGCGCATCTTTCTTTACGGTCAACCGGCAAGGTGTTAAATTGATCACGTTTTAGACCATTTTTTCGTCGCTACCACCAAAAATGATAAGGGCGAAAAAGGGTAACGGTTATCTTTTTGAAATACTGCGGGTCCGCTGTTATTCGTGTTTTGAATAGCTTGCGACACCCGGAAACATCAGGCGATACGTCTTGTACCTCTATATTGAGACTCTGAAACAGAGACTGGATGCCATTAATCAACTGCGTGTGGATCGCGCGCTTGCTGCCATGGGCCCTGCTTTCCAGCAGGTATACAGTCTGCTGCCGACATTATTGCACTATCACCATCCGCTAATGCCTGGCTACCTTGACGGTAACGTTCCCCAGGGCATTTGCCTTTTCACGCCTGATGAAACCCAACAGCATTACCTCAACGAACTGGAACTCTACCGCGGCATGCCGCCACAGGAGTCTCCAAAAGGTGAACTGCCGATTACCGGCGTTTACTCTATGGGGAGCACCTCATCGGTAGGGCAAAGCTGTTCTTCGGACCTGGATATCTGGGTCTGTCATCAGTCCTGGCTCGATAACGACGAGCGTCAGCTGCTGCAGCGCAAGTGCAGCCTGCTGGAGAGCTGGGCGGCCTCGCTCGGCGTGGAAGTAAGCTTCTTCCTGATTGATGAAAACCGTTTCCGCCATAACGAAAGCGGCAGTCTGGGTGGTGAGGACTGCGGCTCGACTCAGCACATCTTACTGCTGGATGAATTTTACCGTACTGCTGTGCGTCTGGCCGGGAAGCGTATTCTGTGGAATATGGTCCCGTGCGAAGAAGAAGAGCATTACGATGACTACGTCATGTCGCTTTACGCGCAGGGTGTACTGACGCCAAACGAATGGCTGGACCTCGGCGGCCTCAGTTCTCTGTCAGCCGAAGAGTACTTTGGCGCAAGCCTCTGGCAGCTCTATAAGAGTATCGACTCACCGTACAAAGCGGTGCTGAAAACGCTGCTGCTGGAAGCCTATTCCTGGGAATACCCCACGCCGCGCCTGCTGGCGAAAGATATCAAGCAGCGTCTGCACGACGGGGAGATCGTCTCCTTCGGGCTGGACGCCTACTGCATGATGCTGGAGCGCGTGACCGAATACCTGAAAGCCATTGATGACACCACGCGTCTTGACCTGGTGCGTCGATGTTTCTATCTCAAAGTTTGTGAGAAATTGAGCCGCGAGCGCGCCTGCGTGGGCTGGCGTCGTGAAGTGGTCAGTCAGTTAGTGAAAGAGTGGGGATGGGACGAAGCGCGTCTGTCCATGCTCGACAACCGGGCCAACTGGAAAATCGATCAGGTGCGTGAAGCGCACAACGAACTGCTCGATGCGATGATGCAAAGCTACCGTAACCTGATCCGCTTTGCGCGCCGTAACAACCTCAGCGTTTCCGCCAGCCCGCAGGACATCGGGGTATTAACCCGTAAGCTGTACGCCGCGTTTGAAGCGCTGCCGGGTAAAGTCACCCTGGTTAACCCGCAGATTTCGCCAGACCTGTCAGAACCAAATCTGACCTTTATCTACGTGCCGCCGGGCCGCGCGAACCGCACCGGGTGGTATCTGTACAACCGTGCGCCAAGCATGGATTCCATCATCAGCCATCAGCCGCTGGAGTATAACCGCTACCTGAACAAGCTGGTGGCCTGGGCCTGGTTTAACGGCCTGCTGACCTCGCGCACGCGCCTGTTTATCAAAGGCAACGAGGTGGTCGATCTCGCTAAGCTGCAGGAGATGGTCGCGGATGTGTCGCACCATTTCCCGCTGCGTCTGCCTGCCCCAACGCCGAAAGCGCTCTACAGCCCGTGCGAAATTCGCCATCTGGCAATTATCGTCAACCTGGAATACGACCCGACGGCGGCCTTCCGCAATCAGGTGGTTCACTTTGACTTCCGCAAGCTGGACGTCTTTAGCTTTGGCGAGCAGCAAAACTGCCTGGTAGGCAGTGTGGATCTGCTGTACCGCAACTCCTGGAACGAAGTGCGTACCCTGCATTTCAACGGTGAGCAGGCAATGATCGAAGCGCTGAAAACGATTCTCGGTAAGATGCACCAGGATGCCGCACCGCCGGACAGCGTTGAGGTGTTCTGCTACAGCCAGCACCTGCGCGGTTTAATTCGTACCCGCGTGCAGCAGCTGGTCTCTGAGTGTATCGAACTGCGTCTCTCCAGTACTCGCCAGGAAACCGGGCGCTTTAAGGCGCTGCGCGTCTCCGGTCAGACCTGGGGCCTGTTCTTCGAACGCCTGAACGTGTCGGTACAGAAGCTGGAAAACGCCATCGAGTTCTACGGCGCGATTTCACACAACAAGCTGCATGGCCTGTCGGTGCAGGTGGAAACCAACCACGTTAAGCTCCCGCAGGTAGTTGACGGATTCGCCAGCGAAGGGATTATTCAGTTCTTCTTTGAAGAGTCGGGCGACGATGCCGGGTTCAACATCTACATTCTGGATGAGACCAACCGCGCCGAGGTGTATCACCATTGTGAAGGCAGTAAAGAGGAGCTGGTGCGCGACGTCAGCCGCTTCTACTCCTCTTCGCATGACCGTTTCACCTACGGCTCAAGCTTTATCAACTTTAACCTGCCGCAGTTTTACCAGATTGTGAACGTCGACGGTCGTACGCAGGTGATCCCGTTCCGCACCCAGGCCGTCACGCCTGCCGCGCCTGCCAATCAGGACACCGCGCCGCTGTTGCAGCAGTATTTCTCCTGAGTCTTTTCGCCGGGTAAGCGCAGCGCCACCCGGCACCAAAACTACCTGAAACTCACGACCTCACCCGCCTGCGCGGTCGCCGCCTGTTCCAGCAGATCCCAGAACGGTACGCCGCTGCGGTCGCAAACCCATTCCCCGTCTTTCAGATCGAAATGATAGCCGCCCTGTTTCGCGGCCAGCCACACCTGGTGAAGCGGCTCCTGGCGGTTAATAATAATTTTGCTGCCATTTTCGAAGCTCAGGGTCAGAATGCCGCCGTTGATTTCACAATCGATATCGCTGTCGCCGTCCCAGTCGTCAAGACGCTCTTCGATGGTCATCCACAGGTTGTCGGCAAGGCGATGGAATTCACTGTCGTTCATGGTTTTGTTCCTGTTTTTCGTGATGCCGGCAGTATAACCCTAAATAATTCCCGTTGCAGGAAAGCGGCAAACTCTTGCTTTTGTGTCTTCTCCTGCGATGATAGAAACAGATTTGAACTTACGGGCAACTTTATAATGAAAAACGCTTTCCGAACGCTTGCCGTTCTCATCACGCTGTTTAGCCTGACTGGCTGCGGACTGAAGGGACCACTGTACTTCCCGCCTGCGGATAAAACCGCACCGCCGCCGACGAAACCCGTGCAAAGCGGCATTGAGTCTACCACGCCAACTACTAACGATCGTGGCGACAACGGTGGCCCGACTCAGGTTAATCTCTGACGACAACGTTCTGTACCCGCGCAATGGAGCAAATGATGCAGTTCTCTAAAATGCATGGCCTTGGCAACGATTTTATGGTCGTCGACGCGGTAACGCAGAATGTGTTTTTCTCCCCGGAACTGATCCGTCGCCTGGCGGATCGGCATCTGGGCGTGGGGTTCGATCAGCTGCTGGTGGTCGAGCCACCGTACGATCCCGACCTCGATTTCCACTACCGTATTTTTAACGCGGACGGCAGCGAAGTTAACCAGTGCGGCAACGGCGCGCGCTGTTTTGCCCGCTTTGTCCGCCTGAAAGGGCTGACCAACAAGCGTGATATTCGCGTCAGCACGGCCAATGGCCGCATGGTGCTCAGCGTCACCGATGATGAGCTGGTGCGCGTGAACATGGGCGAGCCTAACTTCGAGCCCTCCGTCGTGCCGTTTCGCGCAAACAAAGCGGAAAAGACCTATATTATGCGTGCAGCCGAGCAGACAGTATTGTGCGGCGTCGTCTCAATGGGTAACCCACACTGCGTGATTCAGGTTGATGATGTGGAAACCGCCGCGGTCGAAACGCTCGGCCCGGTGCTGGAAAGCCACGAACGTTTCCCGGAGCGCGCGAACATCGGCTTTATGCAGGTGGTGAAGCGCGAACACATTCGCCTGCGGGTTTACGAGCGCGGCGCGGGCGAGACGCAGGCCTGCGGAAGCGGTGCCTGTGCAGCGGTGGCCGTGGGTATCTCTCAGGGTTTACTGGCAGAAGAGGTTCGCGTGGAGTTACCGGGCGGTAGGCTTGATATCGCCTGGAAAGGACCGGGTCATCCACTGTATATGACTGGCCCGGCGGCACATGTCTATGACGGGTTTATCCATCTATGAAACAACCAGGGGAAGAACTGCAGGAAACAGTGACGGAACTGGACGACAGAGCTGTTGTTGATTATCTGCTGCGCAATCCTGAGTTTTTTATTCGCAATGCACGCGTCGTCGAAGAGATGCGCGTGCCGCATCCGGTTCGCGGGACCGTGTCGCTGGTCGAATGGCACATGGCGCGCTCGCGCAACCACATCAATCAGCTTGAAGAGAATATGACGCTGCTGATGGAGCAGGCCAGCACCAACGAAAACCTGTTCTATCGTCTGTTGCATCTGCAGGCGCGTCTGGCGTCGGCGCACAGCCTTGACGAGTTCCTCAGCCGCTTCCACCGCTGGGCCCGGGAGCTGGGGCTGGCGGGCGCAACGATTCGTCTTTTCCCTGACCGCTGGCGCATCGGCGCGCCGTCGGGGTTCACCCATCTGGCGCTGAGCCGTCAGGCGTTTGAACCGTTGCGCATTCAGCGTCTGGGCCATGAGCACCACTATCTGGGGCCGCTTAACGGACCTGAGCTACTGGTGGTGTTACCGGAAGCCAAAGCGATTGGCTCGGTGGCGATGTCGCTGATGGGGCGCGATGGCGATCTGGGCGTCATATTATTTACCAGCCGCGACGCGCATCACTATGAGCAGGGGCAGGCCACGCACCTGCTGCAGGAGATTGCCCTGATGCTGCCCGAGCTGCTGGAGCGCTGGATTGAGCGCGTATGACGGACGGACTGCTCGCCACTGACGTCTCGCGCTTTCTGCGCTATCTGGGCGTGGAGCGTCAGCTTAGCCCCATTACCCTGCTGAACTACCAGCGTCAGCTTGATGCCATCATGCAGATCGCCGACGAAATCGGCCTGAAAAGCTGGCAACAATGTGACGCTGCGACGGTGCGCGGGTTCGTCGTGCGTAGCCGTAAAAAAAATCTCAGCCCGGCAAGCCTGGCGCTCAGGCTCTCAGCGCTGCGCAGTTTCTTCGACTGGCTGGTCAGCCAGGGGGGCTTAAAAGCCAACCCGGCAAAGGGGATCGCCACGCCGAAAGCGCCGCGCCATCTGCCTAAAAATATCGACGTTGACGACGTAAACCGCCTGCTGGATATCGACCTTAACGACCCGCTCGCCGTGCGCGACCGCGCGATGCTGGAGGTGATGTACGGTGCCGGGCTGCGTCTGTCAGAGCTGGTTAATCTTGATATCAAACACCTCGATCTGGAGTCCGGTGAAGTGTGGGTAATGGGTAAGGGCAGCAAAGAGCGCCGCCTGCCGATTGGCCGCAATGCGGTTTCCTGGATTGAGCACTGGCTTGATCTGCGCGGGCTGTTTGGCAGCGAAGAGGATGCGCTGTTCCTGTCGAAGCTCGGCAAACGGATCTCGGCGCGTAACGTGCAGAAGCGCTTTGCGGAGTGGGGTATTAAGCAGGGGCTGAACAGCCACGTTCACCCGCACAAGCTGCGCCACTCCTTTGCGACACACATGCTTGAGTCGAGCGGCGATCTGCGCGGCGTGCAGGAACTGCTTGGCCACGCGAACCTGTCGACCACTCAAATCTATACCCACTTAGACTTCCAGCACCTTGCCTCGGTGTATGACGCGGCGCATCCACGCGCCAAACGGGGGAAATAATGCGTTTTTACCGCCCACTCGGTCAGATCTCAGCCCTGACGTTTGACCTTGATGACACTCTTTACGACAACCGCGAGGTGATCCTGCGTACCGAGCAGGAGTCGCTGGCGTTTGTGCAGAACTACCATCCCGCGCTGAAAGCGATGCAGAACAAAGACTTTCAGAAGCTGCGTCAGTCCCTGCGGGAAACCGAGCCGGACATTTACCACGACGTGACCGAATGGCGTCGTCGCGCGGTTGAGCAGGCGATGCTCAATGCCGGCCTGAGCGCGCAGGATGCGGCTATCGGGGCGGAAGCGGCCATGGAAAACTTCGCCAAATGGCGCAGCCGTATCGACGTGCCGCAGGAAACCCACGACACGCTGGCGAAGCTTGCCGAAAAGTGGCCGCTGGTGGCTATCACTAACGGCAATGCCCAGCCCGAGCTGTTTGGCCTCAGCGATTACTTTGAATTTGTGCTGCGCGCGGGCCCGCACGGGCGCGCGAAGCCATTTAATGATATGTACCATCTGGCGGCAGATAAGCTTAACCTGCCGCTGGGTAACATTCTGCACGTGGGGGATGACCTGACCACGGACGTGGCCGGTGCTATCCGCTGCGGGATGCAGGCCTGCTGGATCAAGCCGGAAAACGCTGACCTGATGATCGCCTCCGATAGCCGACTTCTGCCGCACGTGGAAATTTCACGGTTGGCATCCCTCACGACGCTGATATAATCATCAATTGTTCTGTATAAATTAACAGGGTTTTGGCGAGTGGAAACATTCGCCTGCCCGACATGACGTGACGGTGCCAATGGACGTTTCTTACCTGCTCGACAGCCTTAATGACAAACAGCGTGACGCGGTTGCCGCCTCGCGCACCAACCTGCTGGTGCTGGCTGGAGCGGGCAGTGGTAAGACGCGCGTGCTGGTTCACCGTATCGCCTGGCTGCAGAGCGTGGAGAACTGCTCCCCGTACTCCATCATGGCGGTGACGTTCACCAACAAGGCGGCGGCAGAGATGCGCCACCGTATCGCCCAGCTGATGGGCACCAGCCAGGGCGGCATGTGGGTTGGCACCTTCCACGGCCTGGCGCACCGCCTGCTGCGCGCGCACCATATGGACGCCAACCTGCCGCAGGATTTCCAGATCCTCGACAGCGAAGACCAGCTCCGTCTGCTGAAGCGCCTGATCAAGGCGATGAACCTCGACGAGAAGCAGTGGCCGCCGCGTCAGGCGATGTGGTACATCAACGGCCAGAAGGACGAGGGGCTGCGTCCGCACCATATTCAGAGCTTCGGCAACCCGGTCGAGCAGACCTGGCAGAACGTCTACAAGGCCTATCAGGAAGCGTGCGATCGCGCCGGTCTGGTGGATTTTGCCGAGCTGCTGCTGCGCGCCCACGAGCTGTGGCTCAACAAGCCGCACATCCTGCAGCACTACCGCGAACGCTTCACCAATATTCTGGTGGACGAATTCCAGGATACCAACAACATTCAGTACGCGTGGATCCGCCTGCTGGCCGGTGATACCGGCAAGGTGATGATCGTGGGCGATGATGACCAGTCGATCTACGGCTGGCGCGGGGCGCAGGTGGAGAATATCCAGCGCTTCCTCAACGATTTCCCCGGCGCGGAAACTATCCGTCTGGAACAGAACTACCGTTCAACCAGCAACATCCTGAGCGCGGCCAACGCCCTCATTGAGAACAACAACGGGCGTCTGGGTAAGAAGCTGTGGACCGACGGCGTCGACGGCGAACCGATTTCGATCTACTGCGCCTTCAACGAACTCGACGAAGCCCGCTTCGTGGTGAACCGCATCAAAACCTGGCAGGAGAACGGCGGTGCGCTGGAGCAGTGTGCCATTCTCTACCGCAGCAACGCCCAGTCGCGCGTGCTGGAAGAGGCTCTCCTGCAGGTGAGCATGCCGTACCGCATTTACGGCGGTATGCGATTCTTCGAACGTCAGGAAATCAAAGATGCGCTGTCGTATCTGCGCCTCATTGCGAACCGTAACGACGACGCGGCGTTTGAACGCGTGGTCAATACGCCGACCCGCGGGATTGGCGACCGCACGCTGGACGTCGTGCGTCAGGCCTCGCGCGATCGCCAGCTGACGCTGTGGCAGGCGTGCCGCGAGCTGCTGCAGGAAAAAGCCCTCGCTGGACGCGCCGCCAGCGCATTACAGCGCTTCCTTGAGCTGATTGACGCTCTGGCGCAGGAAACGGCCGACATGCCGCTGCACGTGCAGACCGACCGGGTGATTAAAGACTCCGGCCTGCGCACCATGTACGAGCAGGAGAAAGGCGAGAAGGGCCAGACCCGTATTGAGAACTTAGAGGAACTGGTCACGGCAACGCGCCAGTTCAGCTACAACGAAGAAGACGAAGATCTGATGCCGCTGCAGGCGTTCCTCTCCCACGCCGCGCTGGAAGCGGGTGAAGGGCAGGCGGACACCTGGCAGGATGCGGTTCAGCTGATGACCCTGCACTCCGCCAAAGGCCTGGAGTTCCCGCAGGTGTTCATCGTCGGGATGGAAGAGGGGATGTTCCCGAGCCAGATGTCGCTGGATGAGGGCGGACGTCTGGAAGAGGAACGTCGTCTGGCCTACGTGGGCGTGACGCGTGCGATGCAAAAGCTGACGCTAACCTACGCCGAAACCCGCCGTCTGTACGGTAAAGAGGTTTATCACCGTCCGTCGCGCTTTATCGGCGAACTGCCGGAGGAGTGCGTGGAAGAGGTGCGTCTGCGGGCGAGCATCAGCCGTCCGGTCAGCCATCAGCGCATGGGCTCGCCGATTGCGGAAACGGACACTGGCTACAAGCTCGGCCAGCGCGTGCGCCATTCGAAGTTTGGCGAAGGCACCATTGTGAATCTGGAAGGCAGCGGCGAGCACAGCCGCCTGCAGGTGGCGTTCCAGGGGCAGGGGATCAAATGGCTGGTGGCGGCCTACGCAAAGCTGGAAACGGTCTAACATTCAGAAAAATATCATTATTTTGTAATAATCTGCTAGCCTTATACAGTGAAGGTCAATTAATGCCCTTCAGCGTTCCGTTGCGTGTTGACGCCACAGTTATAGCTGGCGTAACATGCGCGCACGATTACGCTAAGAGGACATTCGCCTTGGACACACCCAGTAGATACTGGCTCAATTCCCTGTCATCCAGGAACAACTCCTAAGGCTATCTCCTCTTGCTGATGGCCTTAGTGGTTGTCAGCGACCTGCATTATTCCCGTCGCGCTGAGTCAGGCTGTTTAATGGTCTGAAACCCAATTTGTTTCTGTGTGCCCACCGAACTGTCCGATATTTTTTGCATTGGGAGTCCCGGTCATGTTGAGCGCATTTCAACTCGAAAATAACCGACTGACTCGGCTTGAAGCCGAAGAGTCACAGCCCCTCATTGATGCCGTATGGGTGGATCTGGTCGAGCCGGACGACGATGAACGCCTTCGCGTACAATCTGAACTGGGGCAAAGCCTGGCAACCCGCCCGGAACTGGAAGACATCGAAGCATCCGCGCGTTTTTTTGAAGACGAAGACGGTCTGCATATTCACTCCTTCTTCTTCTTTGAAGATGCGGAGGACCACGCGGGTAACTCCACCGTGGCGTTTACCATTCGCGACGGCCGTCTGTTTACCCTGCGCGAGCGTGAGCTGCCGGCATTCCGCCTCTACCGCATGCGCGCCCGCAGCCAGGCAATGGTGGACGGTAACGCTTACGAACTGCTGCTCGATCTGTTCGAGACAAAAATTGAACAGCTGGCGGACGAAATTGAAAACATCTACAGCGATCTGGAAAAGCTGAGCCGCGTGATCATGGAAGGCCATCAGGGCGATGAGTACGACGAAGCGCTCTCCACGCTGGCGGAGCTGGAAGATATCGGCTGGAAGGTGCGCTTGTGTCTGATGGATACCCAGCGCGCGCTGAACTTCCTGGTGCGCAAGGCGCGTCTGCCGGGCGGTCAGCTGGAGCAGGCGCGTGAGATCTTACGAGATATCGAATCCCTGCTGCCGCACAACGAATCCCTGTTCCAGAAGGTGAACTTCCTGATGCAGGCGGCGATGGGCTTTATCAACATCGAGCAGAACCGCATCATCAAGATCTTCTCGGTGGTTTCCGTGGTGTTCCTGCCGCCGACGCTGGTAGCCTCCAGCTACGGGATGAACTTCGAGTTTATGCCGGAGCTGAAGTGGAGCTTTGGCTATCCGGGGGCGATTATCTTTATGATCCTCGCGGGGCTGGCGCCGTATCTCTATTTCAAGCGCCGGAACTGGCTGTAAGAGCGAGGCGAATTCCCTCTCCCTGTGGGAGAGGGTTAGGGTGAGGGCAACTTTACAGCCCTTTACGCACCCTGCGTTGGGTATAAATCGCATCGGCGACGAAAATCGCCAGCGCCACCCAGATAAAGGCGAACGTCACCATCTTATCCGCCCCAGGCACTTCGCCGTAAAACACCACCGCCAGCAGGAACATCAGCGTCGGGCCAATGTACTGGAAGAAGCCCAGCGTAGAGAGACGCAGGCGCGTCGCTGCACCGGTGAAGCACAGCAGTGGAATGGTGGTTACCACGCCCGCCGCCATCAGCATCAGGTTCAGCGACCACGGGTTGCTGCCCATGTGGCTGGTTGGGCTGTCCGCAATGCCGAAGAGATAAATCGCCGCTACCGGCAGCAGCCAC
The DNA here is from genome assembly GCF_024702055.1 of Enterobacter sp. HG048. Lineage (NCBI taxonomy): Bacteria > Pseudomonadati > Pseudomonadota > Gammaproteobacteria > Enterobacterales > Enterobacteriaceae > Enterobacter > Enterobacter sp. HG048. The sequence goes on along the minus strand of NZ_JANLIZ010000021.1, from coordinate 31,455 downwards.
AGGGTTTCAAACAGCATCCCCGTCTGTGCTTCAACCGCAATCTTCTTACGCACCAGGCCGTAGAACGCAAAGCTGAACGCCAGACCGAGGGCAATAATCGGCAGCGAGCCGAAGGTCCAGAGCTGCACCAGTACGCCGCAGAAGGCCAGAATCACCGCCACCCACTGCATCCGGCGGAAGCGCTCCCCGAGGAAAATCATCCCCAGCACGATGTTCACCAGCGGGTTAATGAAGTACCCCAGGCTCGCTTCGAGCATGTGATGATTATTCACCGCCCAGATAAACAGCAGCCAGTTGCCGCCAATGAGCACCGCTGAGAGCGCCAGCATGAAAATCTTTTTCGGGGTTTGCAGCAGCGTTTTGACGCCCGACCACTGACGGCTGAGGCTCATCAGCGCAATCATAAAGAAGAATGACCAGATAACGCGGTGAGTCAGGATCTCATCGGCCGGAACGTAGGCAATAAGCTTGAAATACGCCGGGGCGATACCCCAAATAAAATAAGCGGCAAGGGCGAGTAAAACGCCCTGCCGCGTCTGTTTAGCATCCATCGGGAAAATCCGTTACAAAAAAGTGAATTAATTTTACCCGATTTTGCCGCCTCAACCCACCATATAAGTGGCGGTTGCGCTGGCGATATACACCTGTTCTTCGTTGTGTAATTCAACGCGCGCCACGGCAACTTTATTCCCCGCGCGCAGCAGGCTGCTGGTACAGGTAAAGCGATTTCCGCGCCCCGGGCGAAGATAGTCGACGCGCAGATCAATGGTGCCCATGCGCGCCAGACGCTGGCGGAGTTCGTCTTCGTTGATGGTGTCATGGCGGGTCAGCGTACTGCCCACGCAGACCAGACCTGCCGCCACGTCCAGCGCGGAGGCAATCACGCCGCCGTGTAAAATACTTTGCGCCCAGTTGCCCACCATCATTGGCTGGTTGTTGAAGCTCAGCTGGGCAAAATCTTTCTCGTAACGCTCCAGCTCCAGTCCCAGCGCGCGGTTAAACGGCATATGGTAAACAAAAATCTCGCCCACGAGTTTTAACACTTCTTCGGCGGTAAGCATGGCTGACATGAGGCATCACATCCTTATTGTTAACGAAATGTTGATTTTATGCCTCGGCAACAAGGAATTCCACTTTCAGAAACGAGGATGCAGCAGTTGTCGCAGAAGTCTGTAGAATGTTCGCCACATAACTATTCAGCTAATTTTACTCTTTTGCAGGAGAACACCACCGATGCGGACGTATCTGGCCTGGTTACTGGCGGCGGTTGCGCTGCCCCTCACAGCATATGCGCAGGAAGCGACGATCAAAGAGGTGCATGATAAACCTGCCGTTCACGGTAGCATTATCGCGAACCTTCTTCAGGAGCATGACAATCCGTTCACGCTCTATCCGTATGACACCAACTATGTGATTTACACCCAGACCAGCGATCTCAACAAAGAGGCGATAAGCTCCTATAACTGGTCTGATAATGCGCGTAAAGATGAGGTGAAGTTCCAGCTCAGCCTCGCGTTCCCGTTCTGGCGCGGTATTCTGGGGCCGAACTCGGTGCTCGGGGCGTCTTACACGCAGAAATCCTGGTGGCAGCTCTCTAACAGCGAAGAGTCCTCGCCGTTCCGTGAAACCAACTATGAGCCGCAGCTGTTCCTCGGTTTTGCAACGGATTATGAGTTTGCGGGCTGGACGCTGCGCGATGTCGAAGTGGGCTTTAACCACGATTCCAACGGTCGTTCTGACCCGACATCCCGCAGCTGGAACCGTGCCTATACGCGCCTGATGGCGCAGAACGGTAACTGGATGGTGGAAGTGAAGCCGTGGTATGTGGTCGGCAGTACGGATGACAACCCGGATATCACCAAATATATGGGCTACTACCAGCTTAAAGTCGGCTATCAGTTAGGCGATGCCGTGCTCAGCGCCAAAGGCCAGTACAACTGGAACACCGGCTACGGCGGTGCGGAAGTGGGCTTAAGCTATCCAATGACGAAGCATGTCCGCATCTACACTCAGGTGTACAGCGGTTACGGCGAGTCGCTTATCGATTACAACTTCAACCAGACCCGCGTCGGCGTGGGCGTGATGCTGAACGATATTCTCTAGGCTGTTCGAATGTTTTTGCGTTAAACGTTGAAGTTTCTCTCTCAGGCGCTGAAAATAGCGCCTGTTTCATTTCTGGCATATGGGGTTAACGTGGCGCAGGCGGAAGTATTGAATCAGGAGTCGCTGGCTAAACAGGTTTTGCATGAAACCTTTGGCTACCAGCAGTTCCGCCCCGGCCAGGAAACCATCATTGAAACGGTGCTGGAAGGTCGTGATTGCCTGGTGGTAATGCCGACCGGTGGCGGCAAGTCCCTCTGTTATCAGGTGCCCGCGCTGGTGCTTAACGGCCTGACGGTCGTGGTATCCCCCCTTATTTCTCTGATGAAAGACCAGGTTGACCAGCTGCTTGCCAACGGCGTGGCGGCGGCCTGTCTCAACTCGACCCAAACCCGGGAGCAGCAGCAAGAGGTGATGGCCGGATGCCGTACCGGGCAGATCCGCCTGCTGTATATCGCCCCGGAACGCCTGATGCTGGATAACTTCCTCGATCACCTGGCGCACTGGAACCCGGTCCTGCTGGCGGTGGATGAAGCGCACTGTATTTCCCAGTGGGGACACGATTTCCGCCCGGAATACGCTGCCCTCGGCCAGCTGCGTCAGCGCTTCCCCGAGCTGCCGTTTATGGCGCTTACCGCCACGGCGGATGACACCACGCGGCTGGATATCGTTCGCCTGCTCGGGCTGAACGACCCCTATATTCAGGTCAGCAGCTTCGACCGCCCAAACATCCGCTATATGCTGATGGAAAAGTTCAAGCCGCTGGATCAGCTCCTGCGCTACGTCCAGGAGCAGCGCGGCAAGTCCGGCATCATCTACTGCAACAGCCGCGCGAAGGTGGAAGACACCGCCGCGCGTCTGCAAAACCGCGGCTTTAGCGCCGCCGCCTATCACGCCGGATTAGAGAACCACATCCGCGCCGACGTGCAGGAAAAATTCCAGCGCGATGACCTGCAAATCGTCGTCGCAACGGTGGCGTTCGGAATGGGGATCAACAAGCCCAACGTGCGCTTTGTGGTGCATTTCGACATCCCGCGCAATATCGAATCCTACTATCAGGAAACCGGCCGCGCCGGGCGTGACGGGCTGCCTGCGGAAGCGATGCTGTTTTACGATCCGGCCGATATGGCGTGGCTGCGCCGATGTCTGGAAGAGAAGCCGCAGGGACAGCTGCAGGATATCGAGCGCCACAAGCTCAACGCGATGGGCGCGTTTGCCGAAGCGCAAACCTGCCGTCGTCTGGTGTTGCTCAACTACTTTGGTGAAGGGCGCCAGGAGCCGTGCGGCAACTGCGATATCTGCCTCGATCCGCCAAAGCAGTACGATGGCCTGATGGACGCGCGTAAGGCGCTCTCGACCATTTACCGTGTGAATCAACGCTTCGGGATGGGCTACGTGGTGGAGGTGCTGCGCGGCGCCAACAACCAGCGTATTCGCGATATGGGTCACGACAAGCTGCCGGTCTACGGTATTGGCAAGGAGCAGAGCCACGAGCACTGGGTGAGCATCATTCGCCAGCTGATCCACCTCGGCTTCGCCACGCAGAACATTGCCCAGCACTCCGCCCTGCAGCTGACCGAGGCGGCGCGTCCGGTCCTGCGCGGTGACGTTGAGCTTAAGCTCGCCGTGCCGCGCGTCATCGCCCTGAAGCCACGCGTGATGCAGAAATCCTACGGCGGCAACTACGACCGCAAGCTGTTCGCCAAACTGCGCAAGCTGCGTAAAGCCATCGCCGACGAAGAAAATATCCCGCCTTACGTGGTGTTCAACGACGCGACGCTGATCGAGATGGCCGAACAGATGCCGCTCAGCGCCAGCGAAATGCTCAGCGTCAACGGCGTGGGAACGCGCAAGCTGGAGCGCTTCGGTAAAGAGTTTATGGCGCTCATCCGCTCTCACGCCGATGGTGATGATGAGGAGTAGTCAGCCGGGCGAAAAAGTGCCAGGATGATGACTCACTGAATTATTTCCTCGCGAGCTAATTATGTTAATGCTATTTCTCACCGTGGCGTTAGTGCACATCGTTGCGCTGATGAGCCCCGGCCCGGACTTTTTCTTCGTATCACAAACGGCCGTCAGCCGCTCCCGCAAAGAGGCGATGATGGGCGTGCTCGGTATCACCATGGGCGTTATGGTCTGGGCGGCCGTTGCGCTGCTTGGTCTGAACCTAATCCTGGCGAAGATGGCCTGGCTGCATAACATCATTATGGTCGGCGGCGGTCTGTATCTGTGCTGGATGGGCTACCAGATGCTGCGCGGGGCGCTGAAGAAAGAAGAGAAAAAGCCGGAAGAGCCAAAGGTGGAGCTGGCTACGGGCGGCCGCAGCTTTGTAAAAGGGCTGCTGACCAATCTGGCGAACCCGAAAGCCATTATCTATTTCGGCTCGGTGTTCTCGCTGTTTGTCGGCGATAGCGTCGGCGCTGGCGCGCGCTGGGGCATCTTCCTGCTGATCGTCGTTGAAACCTTTGCCTGGTTTACCATCGTGGCCAGCCTGTTTGCCTTACCGGCGATGCGCCGCGGCTATCAGCGTATCGCGAAGTGGATTGACGGCTTCGCCGGCGCGCTGTTCGCCGGCTTCGGCATTCATCTCATCATTTCTCGCTAAGCATGACGCGCTGACGCAAGCAGCGCGCCAACCAGCATAAACAGCGAGCCAAAGACTTTATTCAGGGCCTTCATCTGCTTAGGCCCTTTAATCCACGCCGCAATTCGCTGCGCCAGCGTCGCGTAACCAATCATCACGATGATATCGACGATAATGGTGGTCGCGCCCAGCACCACGTACTGCATCACCTGGGGCTGATGCGGAACGATAAACTGCGGGAACAGCGCGGCGAGGAAAACGATGCTCTTCGGGTTGGTCAGGTTGACGAACACTGCGCGCTTAAACAGATGGCCGCGGTTTTGCGTCTGAGCCAGCGTATTCAGGTTGATGGAGCCTGCCGCGCGCCACTGCTGAATGCCGAGCCAAATGAGATACGCCGCCCCGGCCCATTTCAGCACCTCAAAGGCCAGCACGGAGCGGGAGAACAGGGTTCCCAGACCGATCCCGACCAGCAAAATATGAATGCCCAGCCCGGTCTGCAAACCGGCAATCGACGCCGCCGCACCGCGGTAGCCGTGATTGATGGAGGTGGTCATGGTGTTAATAGCACCCGAACCCGGAGAAAGGCTGAGAATAATGGATGTCAGCAGGTAGGCGAACCACCATTCGAAGGTCATTTGAAACTCCCGAACCGTCTATTTTTATGCCACAATACGCTATTATTGAGTCATTTTGTGACCGGTGACGAAAAAAACGATATTCCCTGGATTACGTGAGTGGAAACCCAATGTTTCAGCAGAAAAAGGACTGGGAAACACGAGAAAACGCTTTTGCTGCTTTCTCTATGGGGCCGCTGACCGATTTCTGGCGGCAGCGTGAGGAAGATGAGTTTACGGGCGTCGGGGGCGTCCCGGTGCGTTTCGTTCGTTTCCGAAATGAAAAAAATGACCGGGTGATTGTGGTCTGCCCCGGGCGTATTGAAAGCTACGTTAAATACGCCGAGCTGGCCTATGACCTGGTCCATATGGGGTTCGATGTCCTGATCATCGACCATCGTGGACAGGGGCTGTCCGGACGTATGCTGCCGGACACGCACCGTGGGCACGTCGATCGCTTCAGCGATTACGTCGACGATTTTGCCGCGTTCTGGCAGCAGGACGTGCAGCCCGGCCCCTGGCGCAAGCGGTATATTCTTGCGCACTCCATGGGCGGCGCCATTTCGACGCTGTTTTTGCAGCGTTACGCGCACGAGTGCGACGCCATTGCGCTCACCGCGCCGATGTACGGTATCGTCATTCGTTTTCCTGACTGGATGGTGCGTCATCTTCTTGACTGGGCTGAGGGCCATCAGCGCATTCGTGAAGGTTACGCCATTGGCACAGGACGCTGGCGCGCGCTGCCGTTCGCCATCAACGTCTTAACCCACAGCCGGCAGCGTTATCGCCGTAACCTGCGCTTTTATGCCGATGAACCGCGCTTGCGCGTCGGCGGCCCGACCTGGCACTGGGTGCGTGAGGGTATTCTGGCCGGTGAGCAGGTGTTGGCAGGCGTAGGCGATGATGACACGCCGACGCTTCTGATCCAGGCGGAAGAAGAGCGTGTGGTGGATAACCGCATGCATGACCGCTATTGTGAACTGCGCGCTGCCGCCGGTCACCCTTGTGAAGGGGGTAAACCGCTGGTCATTAACGGCGCGTTCCATGAGATCCTTTTTGAAAAGGACGCTATGCGCTCAGTCGCGCTTAACGCCATTGTTGAATTTTTCAACAGGCATAATTGATTCTTGTTTTCCACCAGAGGTTGAAATCCCTATGTACCAGGTTGTTGCATCTGATTTAGATGGCACGCTGCTTTCCCCCGACCACACCCTGTCGCCTTATGCGAAAGAGACCTTAAAGCTTCTGACTGCCCGTGGCGTGAACTTTGTGTTCGCTACCGGCCGCCACCACGTGGACGTGGGGCAGATCCGCGATAATCTTGAGATCAAATCGTACATGATCACCTCCAACGGTGCGCGCGTGCATGATACCGACGGCAACCTGATCTTTACCCACAACCTGGATCGCGATATTGCCGCCGATCTGTTCGGCGTGGTGCATAGCAACCCGGCTATCGTTACCAACGTTTACCGCGACGACGACTGGTTCATGAACCGCCACCGCCCGGATGAAATGCGTTTCTTCAAGGAAGCGGTATTCAACTACTCCCTCTACGAACCGGGCCTGCTGGAGCCGGAAGGGATCAGCAAGGTGTTCTTCACCTGCGACAGTCACGAAGAGCTGCTCCCGCTGGAGCAGGCGATCAACGCCCGCTGGGGCGATCGCGTTAACGTGAGCTTCTCAACCCTGACCTGCCTGGAGGTGATGGCGGGTGGCGTCTCCAAAGGTCACGCTCTGGAAGCGGTTGCGAAACGGCTGGGCTTCGGGCTGAAAGACTGTATCGCCTTCGGTGACGGCATGAACGACGCCGAGATGCTTTCGATGGCGGGCAAGGGCTGCATCATGCAGAACGCGCACCAGCGTCTGAAGGATCTGCACCCTGAGCTGGAAGTGATTGGTTCTAACGCAGACAACGCGGTACCGAAATACCTGCGCAAACTGTTCCTTGAATAATCTTCATTCGATTATTTATTACTCAGTTGTCAACTAAAGAGTTCGCTACAATGCCTCTCCTTCTTTCTGAGAGACAAGCATTGTGGCGCTACTCATTATCACCACTATCCTGTGGGCCTTCTCCTTTAGCCTGATTGGCGAATACCTTGCCGGTTCGGTCGACAGCTACTTCTCGGTGCTGATGCGCGTGGGGCTGGCGGCGCTGGTGTTCCTGCCGTTTCTGCGCACGCGCGGGCAATCGCTGAAAACGATTGTGCTGTATATGCTGGTGGGAGCGATGCAGCTCGGCATCATGTATCTGTTCAGCTTCCGGGCTTACGTCTACCTGTCTGTCTCCGAGTTCCTGCTCTTTACCGTGCTGACGCCGCTCTATATCACGCTGATTTACGACCTGCTCAGCAGGCGCCGCCTGCGCTGGGGATACCTGCTGAGCGCCGCGCTGGCGGTGATCGGCGCGGCGATTATTCGCTATGACAAAGTCAGCGATCACTTCTGGACCGGGCTGATGTTCGTCCAGCTCGCCAACATCAGTTTTGCCATCGGCATGGTGGGCTACAAACGCCTGATGGAAACCCGTCCGATGCCGCAGCATAACGCGTTCGCCTGGTTCTATATGGGCGCCGCGATTGTCGCGGTGGCGGCGTGGTTTATGCTCGGTAACCCGCAAAAACTGCCGACCACCACCGTGCAGTGGGGTGTTCTGGTCTGGCTGGGCGTGGTGGCGTCAGGGCTGGGGTACTTCATGTGGAACTACGGCGCTACGCAGGTAGACGCCGGTACGCTGGGGATCATGAACAACGTGCATGTCCCGGCAGGGCTGCTGGTCAACCTCGCCATCTGGCAGCAACAGCCGCACTGGCCGAGCTTTATTATTGGGGGAGCGGTGATCCTGGCTTCGCTGTGGGTCCATCGCCGATGGGTCGCTCCGCGCTCCGCACAAACGGAAGATGGTCGCACGCGTGGTTCCGCGCTGAGCGAATAAACGCCTCCGTAATCGGCTGACGCTGCTCGCCATCGCGCACGGCGGCGTACAGTCGGCTCCACAGTCCTTCACCCAGGGTTTTGGTCTGCACCAGACCCTGGCGTTCAAAACTCTCCACCACCCAGTGTGGCAGCGCCGCGATACCCATTCTGGCCGCCACCATCTGAATCAGCAGCAGGGTGTTATCCACGCTTTTCAGCTGCGGGCTAATGCCTGCCGGCTGCAGGAAGTGGCGCCAGATATCCAGGCGGCTGCGCTGCACCGGATAAATCAGCAGCGTCTCTGTCGCCAGGTCTTCCGGCGTGATGCGCGTTTTGGCAGCCAGCGGGTGGTCCGGCGCCAGCACCAGGCGTACTTCATAATCAAACATCGGCGAATAGTGCAGGCCGCTGCGCGGCAGGATGTCAGAGGTCATGACCAGATCCAGCTCGCCCTGCTGCAGCGACGGCTGCGGGTCAAAGGTCACGCCAGATTTGAAGTCCATCTCCACCTGCGGCCACTTCTGGCGGAAGTTCTCAAGCGCGGGGGTCAGCCACTGAATACAGCTGTGGCACTCAATGGCGATGCGCAGTTTGGTCTGCTGCGGTTCGTTACACGCCTGCAGCGCGCTGGCGATTTGCGGCAGTACCTGATTCGCCAGCTGAAGAAGAATTTCACCCTGCGGCGTAAAGCGTAGCGGCTGGCTCTTACGCACAAAAAGACGGAAGCCGAGGCGTTGTTCCAGATCGCTGAACTGGTGAGAAAGGGCAGACTGGGTTTGGTGCAGCGTGGCCGCAGCCGCCGCGAGCGAACCGCAGTTCCGCAACGCTTGTAGCGTTTTCAGGTGTTTAATCTCGATCATGAAAGTCCTTCACTTCGCCATGAACATATTGCGCTTGAGGAATATACAGTACCTGCCAATTATAGATGTGTAAACATCTGGACGTCTAAATAACGAATTTCACAAGGGGCACACCATGACAATCCGCAATCACACTCTCGGTTTCCCTCGCGTCGGCCTGCGTCGCGAGCTGAAAAAAGCGCAAGAAAGCTACTGGGCGGGTAATGCCACCCGCGAAGAACTGCTGGCGGTGGGGCGCGAGCTGCGCGCCCGCCACTGGGATCAGCAAAAACAGGCGGGCATTGACCTGCTGCCGGTGGGCGATTTCGCCTGGTACGACCATGTTCTGACGACCAGCCTGCTGCTTGGCAACGTGCCGGCTCGTCATCAGAACAAAGATGGATCGGTAGATATCGATACCCTGTTCCGCATCGGCCGTGGCCGCGCGCCAACGGGGGAGCCAGCGGCAGCGGCGGAAATGACCAAGTGGTTTAACACCAACTATCACTATATGGTGCCGGAGTTCGTCAAAGGCCAGCAGTTCAGGCTGACCTGGACGCAGCTTCTGGACGAGGTGGACGAAGCGCTGGCGCTGGGCCACCAGGTGAAGCCGGTGCTGCTCGGGCCGGTAACGTACCTGTGGCTGGGCAAAGTAAAGGGCGAGCCGTTTGACCGACTCAGCCTGCTGAAGGATATTCTGCCGGTCTACAAACAGGTGCTGAGTGAGCTGGGCAAACGCGGCATTCAGTGGGTGCAAATCGACGAACCGGCGCTGGTGCTTGAGCTGCCGCAGGATTGGCTCGATGCCTTCAAACCGGCGTATGACGCGCTCACCGGTCAGGTAAAACTCCTTCTGACGACCTATTTTGAAGGCGTGACGCCGAACCTGAAGACCATTACCGCGCTGCCGGTGCAGGGCCTGCACGTTGACCTCGTACACGGTAAAGACGATGTCGCGGAACTGCATAAGCGTTTGCCAGCGGACTGGCTGCTCTCCGCCGGGCTGATCAACGGCCGTAACGTCTGGCGCGCCGATCTCACCGAGAAATACGCGCAAATTAAAGACATCGTCGGTAAACGCGAGCTGTGGGTGGCCTCGTCCTGTTCGCTGCTGCACAGCCCGATCGATCTGAGCGTGGAAACACGTCTGGATGCTGAGGTGAAAAGCTGGTTTGCCTTCGCCCTGCAAAAATGTGAAGAGCTGACGCTGTTGCGCGACGCGCTGAACAGCGGCGACACGGCGGCGATTACCGAATGGAGCGCCCCGATCCAGGCGCGTCGTCACTCGGCGCGCGTGCACAACCCGGCGGTGGAGAAACGCCTGGCGGCCATCACTGCCCAGGACAGCCAGCGCCAGAGTCCGTACGAGGTGCGCGCCGAAGCGCAGCGCGCCCGCTTTAATCTGCCTGCGTGGCCGACCACCACAATTGGCTCTTTCCCGCAGACTACGGAGATCCGCGGCCTGCGCCTGGACTTCAAAAAGGGCAATCTGGATGCGAATCACTACCGCACCGGCATCGCGGAACACATCAAGCAGGCGATTATCGAGCAGGAACGCCTGGGGCTGGACGTGCTGGTGCACGGCGAGGCCGAGCGTAACGACATGGTGGAATACTTCGGTGAGCACCTGGATGGCTTTGTCTTTACCCAGAACGGCTGGGTGCAGAGCTACGGCTCCCGCTGCGTGAAGCCGCCGGTGGTTATCGGTGACGTCAGCCGCCCGGAAGCGATCACCGTGGAGTGGGCGAAGTATGCCCAGTCCCTTACCGACAAGCCGGTAAAAGGGATGCTGACCGGTCCGGTGACCATTCTCTGCTGGTCGTTCCCGCGTGAAGACGTGACTCGTGAAACTATCGCCAAACAGATTGCCCTGGCGCTGCGTGATGAGGTGGCGGATCTGGAAGCGGCAGGCATTGGCATTATTCAGATTGACGAACCGGCCCTGCGCGAAGGGTTGCCGCTGCGCCGCAGCGACTGGGATGCCTACCTGCAGTGGGGAGTGGAAGCGTTCCGCATCAACGCCGCGGTGGCGAAGGACGACACCCAGATCCACACCCACATGTGTTACTGCGAATTTAACGACATCATGGATTCGATTGCCGCGCTGGACGCCGACGTGATCACCATCGAGACCTCGCGTTCAGACATGGAGCTGCTGGAGTCGTTTGAAGAGTTCGACTACCCGAATGAAATCGGGCCGGGCGTGTACGACATTCACTCTCCGAACGTGCCGAGCGTGGAGTGGATTGAAGCTCTGCTGAAAAAAGCGGCCCAGCGCATTCCGGCGGAGCGCCTGTGGGTGAACCCGGACTGCGGACTGAAAACCCGCGGCTGGCCGGAGACGCGCGCGGCGCTGGCGAACATGGTGAAGGCGGCGCAAAACCTGCGTCAGGCTTGATGATGCGTAGGCCCGGTAAGGCATAGCCGCCACCGGGCTTTTTTATTACGCTTTCTTACCGCCGTACTGGCTAAACCACGCCAGCATTCTCTGCCAGCCATCTTTGGCTGATTCTGCGTGATAGCTCGGACGATAATCGGCGTTAAACGCATGCCCGGCATCCGGGTATACCACAATCTCCGCCTTCGCATTGGCCGCACGGAGCGCATGGCGCATGGTCTCAACCGAATCCAGCGAAATACCGGTGTCCTGGCCGCCGTAAAACCCTAACACGGGGGCGTTCAACTCCGTGGCGATATCGACCGGATGTTTCGGTGAATTCAGCGTTTTTTCACCCACCAGCTTGCCGTACCAGGCGACAGCGGCTTTGAGCTGCGGGTTATGCGCGGCATACAGCCAGCTAATACGTCCTCCCCAGCAGAAACCGGTGACCAGAAGACGATGCGGATCGCCGCCGTTGCGTGCCGCCCAGCTGGCGACGTGATCGAGATCGGCCAGCACCTGCGCGTCCGGGACTTTGCTGACCAGATTGCTGAGCAATGTTGGAATATCGCTGTAGTCGTTCGGATCGCCCTGACGGAAGTAGAGCTCTGGCGCAACGGCCAGATACCCTTCAAGCGCCAGCCGGCGGCAGAGGTCGCGAATGTGTTCGTGAACACCAAATATCTCCTGAATCACAATCACGATGGGCAGCGGACCGTCTGCCGATTTTGGCCGTGCGTGATATGCAGGCATATTCTCCCCCTGCGAGGGAATGGAGGTCTCACCCGCGGTAATTGCCGCTTCTGGCGTCGACACGATGGTTGAAGCATGTGGGGCCGCAGCAGGTGCAAAACCGGTTTTTTCAGTCATGGCATTCTCCGTACCAATGAGTTAGCGCAAAGGTAAATATAGACACCAGGTTAACAACTCACAGTGCCTTAAACGGTCTATCTTTTGTGCAGCACCTGGCGATATAACTTGTTAATGTGATGTGAATCACTTTTTTATGGAAATTCAATGTAATCATTTTCATTCATGGTGAGGTGTGTCACGAAAATATGCTTACTGCTTCTGTAAAGTACCGTTTTACTTCTTCTGACTAACCGACCCACAGAGGAGTCACCTATGTCTAAGTCTGATGTTTTTCATCTCGGCCTCACCAAAAACGATTTACAAGGGGCTACGCTCGCTATCGTCCCTGGCGATCCTGAGCGTGTGGAAAAGATCGCCGCGCTGATGGATAAGCCGGTCAAGCTGGCTGCCCATCGTGAGTTCACCACCTGGCGCGCAGAGCTGGATGGCAAAGCGGTGATCGTGTGCTCTACCGGTATCGGTGGTCCGTCTACGTCTATTGCTGTTGAAGAGCTGGCACAGCTGGGCATCCGTACTTTCCTGCGTATCGGCACCACCGGCGCTATCCAGCCGCACATCAACGTCGGTGACGTGCTGGTCACGACCGCATCCGTTCGTCTGGACGGCGCAAGCCTGCACTTTGCACCGATGGAATTCCCGGCAGTGGCTGATTTCGAATGCACCACCGCGCTGGTTGAAGCCGCGAAATCCGTAGGCGCAACTACCCACGTGGGCGTCACCGCCTCTTCCGACACCTTCTACCCGGGCCAGGAGCGTTACGACACCTTCTCAGGCCGCGTGGTAAGCCGTTTCAAAGGCTCAATGGAAGAGTGGCAGTCCATGGGCGTGATGAACTACGAAATGGAATCCGCAACGCTGCTGACCATGTGTGCAAGCCAGGGTCTGCGTGCCGGTATGGTGGCGGGCGTGATCGTTAACCGCACCCAGCAGGAGATCCCGAACGCCGAAACCATGAAGCAGACCGAAAGTCATGCAGTGAAAATCGTGGTGGAAGCAGCGCGTCGCCTGATCTAATCCTCTCTTCCGAAATCAAAGGCCGACGCGTTCGGCCTTTATTTTTTGCGTAGCGCCTCGCAGGAAAAGCCTTTCAAACTGGACGTTTATACAGCACAATTCTATTTTGTGCGGGTAATACGTTGATGCAGGGGGCATTGTGGATATCTCAATCCTGATTTACGCGGTGATTGGGCTGGTGGGCTTAGGGATTGGCTGGCTGATTTCCAGCTACCAGCATGCGCAGCAGAAGGCCGACCAGCTGGCCGAGCGAGAAGAGATGGTCGCCGATTTAAGCGCGACAAAACAGCAGCTTGCGCTGAGCGAACACTGGCGCGACGAGTGTGAATTGCTCAATAACGAGCTGCGCAACCTGCGCGATATCAACACGTCACTGGAAGCCGATCTCCGCGAAGTGACCACCCGCCTTGAATCCACCCAGCTGCATGCGGAAGACAAAATCCGCCAGATGATCAACAGCGAGCAGCGCCTTAGCGAACAGTTTGAGAACCTCGCTAACCGAATTTTTGAGCACAGCAACCGCCGCGTTGACGAACAGAACCGCCAGAGCCTGAACAGCCTGCTGACGCCCCTGCGCGAACAGCTTGACGGTTTTCGCCGTCAGGTGCAGGACAGCTTTGGTCAGGAAGCCCGCGAGCGTCACACCCTGGCGCATGAGATTCGCAATCTCCAGCAGCTCAATGCCCAGATGGCGCAGGAAGCGGTTAACCTGACCCGCGCGCTCAAAGGGGATAACAAAACCCAGGGCAGTTGGGGCGAAGTGGTGCTGACCCGCGTCCTGGAAGCTTCTGGCCTGCGGGAAGGGTACGAATACGAAACGCAGGTGAGTATCGAAAACGACGCCCGCTCACGCATGCAGCCGGATGTGATCGTGCGGCTGCCGCAGGGCAAAGATGTGGTGATTGACGCCAAAATGACGCTGGTGGCGTATGAACGCTACTTTAATGCGGACGATGACTACACCCGCGAGTCTGCGCTGCAGGAGCACATTGCCTCCGTGCGTAATCATATTCGCCTGCTTGGCAGAAAAGACTACCAGCAGCTGCCGGGTCTGCGCTCGCTGGACTATGTCCTGATGTTCATCCCGGTAGAACCTGCGTTCCTGCTGGCTCTCGACAGACAGCCTGAACTTATCACCGAAGCGCTCAAAAATAACATTATGCTGGTCAGCCCCACCACGCTGCTGGTGGCGTTACGCACCATTGCGAACCTGTGGCGCTACGAGCACCAGAGCCGCAACGCGCAGCAGATTGCCGATCGTGCCAGCAAGCTGTACGACAAAATGCGCCTCTTCGTGGACGACATGTCTTCAGTCGGGCAGAGCCTGGATCGTGCGCAGGATAACTACCGCCAGGCGATGAAAAAACTCGCCTCCGGACGTGGCAATCTGCTGGCACAGGCCGAATCATTCCGCAGCCTGGGGGTTGAGGTTAAACGCGAGATTAATCCGGAATTGGTCGAACAGGCCACCGCACAGGACGATGAGTTTCGTCTGCGAGAAGGTGCGGGCGAACAAAAGACAAACAGTGAAGACAACACGTTAGCGGCGGATTTATCATCAGACGAGACTCCAGCGCGTTTCTTTCGCGGTGGTTGAAACGTAGGGCAAACGCGCCCAATCTGTTACACTTCACGAACATTTTACTGATAAGCAGGCTCTGAGATGGCTGACGATTCACAAGACACAACGCACTTTGGCTTTCAGACTGTTGCCAAAGCGCAGAAAGCTGACATGGTGGCCCACGTATTTCATTCCGTGGCGGCGAAGTACGATGTGATGAATGACCTGATGTCGTTCGGCATTCATCGCTTGTGGAAGCGATTCACCATTGACTGTAGCGGCGTACGTCGTGGACAAACGGTGCTGGATTTAGCCGGCGGCACGGGCGATTTAACCGCGAAATTCTCCCGTCTGGTGGGCGAAACCGGTCGCGTTGTTCTCGCCGATATTAATGACTCCATGCTGAAAATGGGACGCGAAAAGCTGCGTAACATCGGCGTGGTGGGGAATGTGGAATATGTGCAGGCAAACGCCGAAGCGCTGCCATTCCCGGATAACACCTTTGACTGCATCACGATCTCTTTTGGTCTGCGTAACGTGACCGATAAAGAAAAAGCGCTGCGCTCTATGTACCGCGTGCTGAAGCCGGGGGGACGTCTGCTGGTGCTCGAGTTCTCTAAACCGATCATTGAGCCGCTAAGCAAAGCCTACGACGCCTATTCCTTCCACGTGCTGCCGCGTATTGGTGAGCTGGTGGCTAACGACGCTGAAAGCTACCGCTATCTGGCGGAATCTATCCGTATGCACCCGGATCAGGACACATTAAAAGCCATGATGCAGGACGCGGAATTTGAGAACGTTGAATATTTCAACCTGACGGCCGGTGTCGTCGCGCTGCATCGCGGTTACAAATTCTGAGTGGAGGTGTCCCGTGCCCTTTAAACCCTTAGTCTCCGCAGGCATCGAGAATGTACTGAACGCTTTTCTGTATCGCGCCCCTGCGCTGAAAGCAGCTCGTCAGCGGCTTAACGGAAAGGTATTACGCATTGTTTTAAAAGAGTTCTCGACGCCGCTTGTGCTGGTATTCAGCGAACGCCAGCTTGACGTTCTGGGGGCGTGGGAAGGTGAAGCAGACTGCTCGGTCATCACGCACATGAGCGTGCTGCCAAAACTGCGCGATCGCCAGCAATTAACGGCGCTTATCCGCAGCGGTGAGCTGGAAGTGGAGGGCGACATTCAGGTCGTGCAGAACTTCGTTGCGCTCACCGATTTGGCAGAATTCGATCCGGCAGAGCTGCTCGCGCCTTTTATCGGCGACATTGCCGCCGAAGGCATCGGGAAAGTCCTTCATGGTGGCGCCTCCTTTGCGCGTAAAAGCCTCCAGCGCCAGCAACGCTATGCGACGGAAGTGCTGACTGAGGAGTGGCGAATGGCGCCCGGGCCACTGGAAGTTGCATGGTTTGCGGAAGAAACCGCTGCTGTTGAACGTGCGGTGGATGCGTTAACCAAACGGCTGGAAAAACTGGAGGGCAAATGACGCCTGGTGAAATTCGGCGCCTCTATTTTATTATTCGCACCTTTTTGAGCTACGGGCTCGACGAGCTTATCCCCAAAATGCGTATCACGCTGCCGCTTCGTATCTGGCGGCGGATGCTCTTCTGGATGCCCAATCGCCATAAAGGTCAACCGCTGGGTGAGCGTCTGCGCCTCGCGCTGCAGGAACTCGGCCCGGTATGGATTAAATTCGGGCAGATGCTGTCTACCCGCCGCGATCTCTTCCCGCCTCTGATTGCCGATGAGCTCGCGATGCTGCAGGATCGCGTCGCACCGTTTGACGGCGCGCGCGCGAAAAAGCAAATTGAAGAGGCGATGGGAAATGTCCCCGTCGAGACCTGGTTTGACGATTTCGACATTAAGCCACTGGCATCGGCCTCTATCGCGCAGGTGCACACCGCACGTTTGAAAGAAAACGGCAAAGAAGTCGTTATTAAAGTCATTCGTCCGGACATCCTGCCAGTCATCAAAGCGGACATGAAGCTGATTTATCGTCTGGCGCGCTGGGTGCCACGCCTGCTGCCGGACGGGCGTCGTCTTCGTCCACTGGAAGTGGTGCGGGAATATGAAAAAACGCTGATTGATGAGCTAAACCTGCTGCGCGAATCGGCGAATGCCATTCAGCTGCGTCGCAACTTTGAAAACAGCCCGATGCTCTATGTGCCTGAAGTCTATTCTGACTACTGCAGCCAGAACATGATGGTGATGGAGCGTATCTACGGTATTCCGGTTTCGGACGTGTTGGCCCTGGAGAAACAGGGAACGAATATGAAGCTCCTGGCCGAACGTGGCGTACAGGTCTTCTTTACCCAGGTGTTCCGCGACAGCTTTTTCCATGCGGACATGCATCCGGGCAATATCTTCGTAAGCTACGAACATCCTGAGGATCCGAAGTATATCGGTATCGACTGCGGAATTGTGGGTTCACTGAACAAGGAAGATAAACGGTATCTGGCTGAGAACTTCATCGCGTTCTTCAACCGCGACTACCGTAAGGTGGCCGAGCTGCACGTCGATTCCGGCTGGGTGCCGCCGGACACCAACGTCGAAGAGTTCGAGTTCGCGATCCGGACCGTTTGTGAACCGATTTTTGAAAAACCGCTGGCGGAAATTTCCTTTGGGCACGTGCTGTTGAACCTGTTCAACACGGCTCGCCGCTTTAATATGGAAGTTCAGCCACAGCTAGTTTTACTTCAGAAAACATTACTTTACGTTGAGGGTGTAGGCCGACAGCTCTATCCTCAGTTAGACTTGTGGAAGACCGCGAAACCTTTCCTTGAATCCTGGATTAAGGATCAGGTTGGCATTCCGGCGCTGGTGCGCTCGCTGAAAGAGAAAGGCCCGTTCTGGATAGAAAAAATGCCTGAAATTCCTGAACTGGTTTATGACAGTTTGCGTCAGAGCAAGAACCTTCAGCACAGCATGGATAAAATCGCCCGCGAACTTCAGTCCAGCCGCGTTCGCCAGGGGCAGTCACGCTATCTCTTTGGGATTGGCGCAACGCTGCTGCTGAGCGGTACGCTGCTGCTGATCAATCGTCCGGACTGGCAGATGATGCCCGCCTGGCTGATGGCTGGCGGGGTGGTAGTCTGGCTAGCCGGCTGGCGAAAAACGCGCTGAGCGTGCGTCGCTATCGACGGGTCGCACACGTATAATGCGACCTGACTCATTAATCATCTATCCCTGAGGAACATGTATGGGTGGTATCAGTATCTGGCAATTGTTGATCATTGCCGTCATCGTCGTGCTGCTGTTTGGCACCAAAAAGCTCGGTTCTATTGGTTCCGATCTGGGCGCGTCTATCAAAGGCTTCAAGAAAGCGATGAGCGATGATGAGAGCAAGCAGGATAAAACCAGCCAGGACGCTGACTTTACTGCTAAATCCATCGCCGACAAGCAAGAAGAAGCCAAAAAGGAAGACGCTAAACGCCACGATAAAGAACAGGTGTAAGTCGTGTTCGACATTGGTTTTAGTGAGCTCCTGCTGGTCTTTGTGATTGGCCTGATTGTGCTGGGGCCGCAGCGTCTGCCGGTGGCAGTGAAAACCGTTGCGGGCTGGGTTCGTGCGCTGAGATCGCTGGCATCGACCGTTCAGAATGAACTGGCGCAGGAGCTTAAGCTGCAGGAATTTCAGGAAAGCCTGAAAAAGGTCGAGAAGGCGAGCATGGATAACCTGACGCCGGAACTGAAAGCGTCAATGGATGAGCTGCGCGAAGCGGCGGAATCCATGAAGCGCTCTTACAGCGTCAACGATCCTGAAAAAGCGAGCGATGAAGCGAACACCATTCATAACCCGGTGGTGAAGGGCAGTGAGGAGCAGCGCGAGGGCGTAACGCCTGCCAGCGCTGAACATCAGGCTGCCGCGCCGGAACAGACGCCGCAGGAAACCGAAGTGAAAAAACAGGCGCAGCCGGAAGAGCCGGTAGCAAAAACGGCGGAAGTGAAGCCCGCTGCGTCCGTTTCCGAATCATCCCCCTCGTCGAGTGATAAAGCGTAAACATGGCAGTAGATGATACTCAACCGCTGATTACGCACCTCATTGAGCTGCGTAAGCGCCTGTTAAACTGCATTATTGCGGTTTTACTCATATTCCTGTGCTTGGTCTATTTTGCCAACGATATCTATCAGGTGGTCTCTGCGCCGCTGATCAAGCAGATGCCGCTGGGCGCAACGATGATTGCAACAGACGTTGCTTCTCCGTTCTTTACCCCCATCAAGCTGACCTTCTGGGTGTCGTTGATTGCCTCTGCGCCGGTCATTCTTTACCAGGTGTGGGCGTTTGTGGCGCCCGCGCTGTATAAGCATGAACGCAAGCTGGTGATCCCGCTGCTGGTGTCCAGCTCGCTGCTGTTCTATATCGGCATGGCGTTTGCCTATTTCGTTGTCTTCCCGCTGGCCTTCGGCTTCCTGACGCATACCGCGCCGGAAGGGGTCCAGGTGTCGACGGATATCGCCAGCTACCTCAGCTTTGTGATGGCGCTTTTTATGGCGTTTGGCGTGGCATTCGAAGTGCCGGTGGCCATTGTGCTGCTCTGCTGGGTAGGAGTAACGACCCCGGATGACCTGCGTAAGAAGCGTCCGTATATCCTTGTGGGCGCATTTGTTGTCGGCATGCTGCTGACACCGCCGGATGTGTTCTCGCAGACGCTGCTGGCCATACCGATGTACTGTCTGTTTGAGGTCGGCGTTTTCTTCTCGCGTTTCTACGTGGGTAAAGGACGTCGAGCGGATGACGAAGACGATACGTCCGACAAGACCACTGAAGAGTAAAACCAGCCGCCCGTCAGGGCGGTTGTTATATGGGGATTTGCATGTTTGATATCGGACTCAACCTGACCAGCTCGCAGTTTGCGAAAGATCGTGATGAGGTGGTTGCGCGTGCGTTTGCCGCCGGGGTGAAAGGACTGCTGCTGACGGGCACCAACCTGCATGAGAGCGAGCAGGCGCAGCAGCTGGCGCAACGTTACGATCGCTGTTGGTCTACCGCTGGCGTGCATCCTCACGACAGCAGCCAGTGGACCGCGGAAAGTGGCGACACCCTGTACAGGCTGGCGAAGACGCCAGACGTTGTAGCGATCGGCGAATGCGGTCTCGATTTCAACCGTAACTTTTCCACGCCTGAAGAGCAGGAAAAGGCGTTTACTGCCCAGCTTGCGCTGGCGGCAGAGCTTGGAATGCCCGTGTTTATGCACTGTCGCGACGCGCATGAGCGTTTTCTGGCGCTTCTGGATCCGTGGCTGGAGAAACTGCCCGGCGCGGTACTGCACTGCTTCACCGGTTCACGGCAGGAAGCGCTGGATTGCCTGGCGCGAGGGCTTTATCTGGGTATTACCGGCTGGGTGTGCGATGAGCGCCGCGGGCTTGAACTTCGTGAGCTGTTGCCGGTAATCCCGGCTGACCGGCTGCTTCTTGAAACCGATGCGCCTTATCTGCTACCGCGCGATATGAAACCCAAACCGGCATCGCGGCGCAATGAGCCCGCGTATCTGGGGCACATTGTGGAGAGCGTTGCGAAGTGGCGCGGAGAGGATCCGCACTGGCTTTCGGCGCAGACGGATGACAACGTGCGTAACCTGTTCGGGATAAACGTTTAAAGCTTGCGGAAGTCGGTGTTTTTAACGCTCTGCAGCACCTGCTTGTTCAGCAGATTGAGCAACAGCATAGAGCGGGCTTCCCCGTCCGGCTCGGCAAAAATCGCCTGCAGGCCTTCGAAAGCGCCTTCGGTAATGACGACGCTATCGCCCGAGTAAGGAGTTTCGGGGTCGGTGATCCCTTCAGGCTGTTGATAAATTGACAGCTGATGAATGACCGTTGACGGAACTGTTGCCGGGTGGGCACCAAAACGAACGAAGTGGCTGACGCCGCGCGTTGCGCTGATGGTGGTGGTGTGGATGACTTCCGGGTCGAACTCCACGAAGAGGTAGTTCGGGAACAACGGCTCACTGACGGTTGTGCGCTTCCCGCGCTGCATTTTTTCAAGCGTGATCACGGGTGTCAGGCAATTTACAGACTGACGTTCAAGATGTTCCTGCGCGCGCTGAAGTTGCCCGCGTTTGCAATACAGTAAATACCAGGCCTGCATAATCACTCTTTCCCTTAGTTCGGGGCGCAAGCATATCAAAACCCTGGCGGGATCGCTAAGTTGATTATAATGGGGGAAAATGGAACAGAACGCATAAGTTCACGCTTATTTAACAAAATTACAGCATCAAGCAGGCTTACGCCGTATAATGAAGCGCTTACAGAGAGGCCATGATTAACTGCATGAAATACCACGATCTCCGCGACTTCCTGACGCTGCTGGAAAAGCAGGGTGAACTCAAACGTATTACACTTCCTGTCGATCCTTATCTGGAAATGACAGAAATTGCTGATCGCACCCTGCGTGCCGGTGGCCCCGCATTACTGTTTGAAAATCCGAAAGGTTACTCCATGCCGGTGCTGTGCAACCTATTTGGTACACCGCGTCGTGTTGCACTGGGAATGGGGCAGGAAGACGTCTCTGCGCTGCGTGAAGTCGGTAAACTGCTGGCGTTTCTGAAAGAGCCGGAGCCACCGAAGGGCTTTCGCGATCTGTTCGACAAACTGCCGCAGTTTAAGCAGGTGCTGAATATGCCCACCAAACGCCTGCGCGGCGCGCCGTGCCAGCAGAAAGTGCTGGAAGGCGATGCGGTAGATCTGACTAAAATCCCTATTATGCAGTGCTGGCCTGAAGATGCCGCGCCGCTGATTACCTGGGGGCTGACCGTTACGCGCGGCCCGCACAAAGAGCGGCAAAACCTCGGTATTTACCGCCAGCAGTTGATTGGCAAGAATAAACTCATCATGCGCTGGCTGTCGCATCGCGGCGGCGCGCTGGATTTCCAGGAGTGGTGCGCTGCGCATCCGGGGGAACGCTTCCCGGTGTCTGTCGCCTTAGGCGCCGATCCGGCCACCATTCTGGGAGCCGTCACACCCGTGCCGGATACACTCTCTGAATATGCATTTGCAGGCCTGCTGCGCGGAACGAAAACCGAAGTCGTGAAGTGTATCTCTAACGATCTCGAAGTTCCGGCCAGTGCGGAAATTGTGCTGGAAGGTTACCTCGAGCAGGGTGAAATGGCGCCAGAAGGCCCCTACGGCGACCACACCGGCTATTACAACGAAGTGGATAACTTCCCGGTGTTTACCGTGACGCATATTACGCAGCGTGAAGATGCGATTTATCACTCCACGTATACCGGACGTCCACCGGATGAACCGGCGGTGCTGGGCGTGGCGCTGAATGAAGTTTTTGTGCCGATCCTGCAAAAGCAGTTCCCGGAAATTGTTGATTTTTATCTGCCGCCTGAAGGATGCTCGTATCGCATGGCGGTGGTCACGATGAAGAAGCAGTATCCTGGTCATGCTAAACGCGTGATGATGGGCGTATGGTCTTTCCTGCGCCAGTTTATGTATACCAAATTTGTTATTGTCTGCGATGATGACGTTAACGCCCGCGACTGGAATGACGTAATCTGGGCCATTACCACGCGAATGGACCCGGCGCGCGATACGGTGTTAGTCGAAAATACGCCGATAGATTACCTGGATTTTGCCTCGCCGGTTTCCGGCCTTGGCTCAAAGATGGGACTGGATGCCACAAATAAATGGCCTGGCGAAACCGACCGTGAATGGGGTCGCCCGATCAAAAAAGATCCTGCTGTGACCGCGCGCATTGACGCGATCTGGGACGAGCTGGCCATAATGAATAACGGTAAACCCTGAGCTGACCGTTAAGCCCTATAGACTTCCCGACAGAGAGAGCGAATGACAACCTTAAGCTGTAAAGTGACCTCGGTAGATGCCATCACCGACACCGTATATCGCGTCCGTTTAGTGCCAGAAGCGCCATTCTCTTTCCGCGCGGGTCAGTACCTGATGGTCGTGATGGATGAGCGTGATAAGCGTCCTTTCTCCATGGCCTCCACGCCAGCGGAGCAGGAATTTATTGAGCTTCATATTGGTGCGTCAGAGCTTAACCTGTATGCGATGGCCGTCATGGACCGCATTCTGAAAGAGCGCGAGATCGTAGTGGATATTCCGCACGGCGATGCGTGGCTGCGCGATGACGAAGACCGTCCGCTGATCCTGATCGCTGGCGGTACGGGCTTCTCTTACGTGCGCTCCATTCTGCTGACCGCCCTGGCGCGTAACCCTGACCGCGACATCACCATTTACTGGGGTGGCCGCGAAGAGAAACATCTGTACGACCTGTCTGAGCTGGAAGCGCTGAGCGTAACCCATCCTAACCTGCGCATTGAGCCGGTGGTTGAGCAGCCGGAAGAGGGCTGGCGTGGTCGTAGCGGTACGGTGCTGACGGCGGTGCTGCAGGATCATGGTACGCTGGCAGGGCACGATATCTATATCGCTGGCCGTTTTGAGATGGCGAAAATTGCCCGCGACCTGTTCTGTAACGAACGTGACGCGCGTGAAGACCGCCTGTTCGGCGATGCTTTTGCGTTTATCTAAATAAAAAACCCGCCCCTGACAGGCGGGAAGAACGGCAACTAAACTCTTTCTCTTCGCCAATGACGCCATAACTGCGTTGGCTGCGTTCGTTCTGACGTCATTGGCTTTGAGATACTTTTCCTGATTTACACTCTCTCAAACACCGTCGCGATACCCTGACCCAGCCCGATACACATCGTTGCCAGGCCAAACTGGGCATCTTTGCGTTCCATCAGGTTGATAAGCGTCGTGCTGATACGCGCCCCGGAGCAGCCCAGCGGGTGACCGAGGGCGATCGCGCCGCCGTTGAGGTTAATCTTCTCGTCGATCTGCTCCATCAGCCCCAGATCCTTAATGCACGGCAGGATCTGCGCGGCGAACGCTTCGTTCATTTCAAACAAGTCGATGTCGCTGGCGGCTAATCCCGCTTTTTTCAGCGCCAGCTTCGAGGCCGGAACCGGACCGTAACCCATGATTGAAGGATCGCAGCCCACGACCGCCATCGAACGTACCCGAGCGCGAGGCGTTAAGCCCAGCTCGCGGGCACGACTTTCGCTCATCACCAGCATCGCGGCGGCACCGTCGGACAGCGCCGACGAAGTACCTGCCGTTACCGTACCGGTGACCGGATCAAACGCAGGGCGCAGGGTAGAAAGTGCTTCTACGGTGGTTTCCGGGCGGATGACTTCGTCGTAGCTGAACTGCTTGAGTACGCCGTCAGCGTCGTGGCCGCCGGTCGGGATGATCTCATTCTTAAAGGCACCGGACTGCGTCGCCGCCCATGCGCGAGCGTGAGAGCGTGCGGCAAAGGCATCCTGCATTTCACGGCTGATGCCGTGCAGACGAGAGAGCATCTCGGCGGTCAGGCCCATCATCCCCGCGGCTTTCGCCACGTTACGGCTCATGCCAGGATGAAAATCGACCCCGTGGCTCATCGGCACGTGACCCATGTGCTCAACGCCGCCCACCAGGCAGGCCTGCGCATCACCGGTCATGATCATCCGCGCCGCGTCGTGCAGAGCCTGCATTGACGAACCGCACAGGCGGTTGACGGTGACGGCCGGAACCGAATGCGGGATCTCCGCCAGCAGCGACGCGTTACGGGCGATGTTGAAACCTTGCTCCAGGGTCTGCTGCACGCAGCCCCAGTAGATATCGTCCAGCGCAGCAGGATCCAGCGCCGGGTTACGCGCCAGCAGGCTACGCATCAGATGCGCGGAGAGGTCTTCCGCACGCACGTTACGGAATGCACCGCCTTTTGAACGGCCCATCGGGGTGCGAATCGCATCAACAATGACAACCTTTTCCATTGTGACTCCTTAAGCCGTTTTCAGCTCGCCAACCGGACGGGCTGGCTCAACTGCTGGATAGTAGGGTTCGTTATGGCGCGCTTTGTTACGCAGCCCTTCCGGCACCTCATAAAGCGGGCCGAGGTGCTGATACTGCTGAGCCATATCGAGATAGCGGGCGCTGCCGAGCGTGTCCAGCCAGCGGAACGCGCCGCCGTGGAACGGAGGGAAGCCCAGGCCGTACACCAGCGCCATGTCGGCCTCTGCCGGGCTGGCGATGATGCCTTCTTCAAGGCAACGCACCACTTCGTTGATCATCGGGATCATCATGCGGGCGATGATTTCATCGTCGGTGAAGTCACGTTTTGGCTGGCTGACGTCGGCCAGCAGGCCATCCACCGCGGCATCTTCTTCTTTCTTCGGTTTGCCTTTGCTGTCTTCTTTATAGCGCCAGAAGCCCAGGCCGTTTTTCTGGCCGAAGCGGTTAGCATCGAACAAAGCGTCAATGGCGTCGCGATAATCTTTCTGCATACGCTGCGGGAAGCCTGCCGCCATCACCGCCTGAGCATGGTGGGCGGTATCAATGCCGACCACATCCAGCAGATACGCCGGGCCCATCGGCCAGCCGAACTGTTTCTCCATTACTTTGTCGATTTTGCGGAAGTCCGCACCGTCGCGCAGCAGCTGGC
This sequence comes from Enterobacter sp. HG048, assembly GCF_024702055.1. Classification (NCBI taxonomy): domain Bacteria; kingdom Pseudomonadati; phylum Pseudomonadota; class Gammaproteobacteria; order Enterobacterales; family Enterobacteriaceae; genus Enterobacter; species Enterobacter sp. HG048. The sequence goes on along the minus strand of NZ_JANLIZ010000021.1, from coordinate 6,127 downwards.
TGAAGCCGGCGAAGTAAGGGAACAGCACGCGGTTGACGAAGAAGCCCGGGCAGTCGTTAACAACGATCGGCGTTTTGCCCATCTTGCTCGCCCATGCCACCACTTTAGCGATGGTTTCGTCAGAGGTTTTTTCCCCGCGGATCACTTCGACCAGCGGCATACGGTGTACCGGGTTGAAGAAGTGCATCCCGCAGAAGTTTTCCGGACGCTTCAGCACGCTCGCCAGTTCGCTGATTGGAATGGTGGAGGTGTTAGAGGCCAGCACGGTCTCAGGACGAACTTTATCTTCCGTTTCTGCCAGCACCGCTTTTTTGACTTTCGGGTTCTCGACGACGGCTTCGACTACTACGTCCACGCGGTCGAAACCGCTGTATTCCAGCACGGGCTGAATGGTGGAGATCACACCTGCAAGCTTCAGCCCGTCAATTTTTCCGCGCTCCAGCTGTTTATTCAGCAGCTTGGCCGCTTCGGTCATGCCCAGCGTCAGGGATTTCTCGCTGATGTCTTTCATCACTACCGGCACGCCTTTCCAGGCCGACTGGTAAGCGATGCCGCCACCCATAATGCCGGCGCCGAGTACCGCCGCATGTTTTGGCGTCTCAACGTTTTTGGTCAGCTGTTTGGCTTTACCCTTCACAAACTGATCGTTGAGGAAGATACCGACCAGCGCGCGAGCTTCATTGGTGTGAGCCAGCGGGACAAAGCTCTGATTTTCGAGCTTCAGCGCTTCATCGCGTCCGAGACGAGCGGCCGCTTCAATGGTTTTCACCGCCGTGATCGGCGCCGGGTAGTGTTTACCCGCCGTCTGCATCACCATGCCTTTGGCGATGGTGAAGCTCATGGTGGCTTCAATCTTGCTGAGTTTTAACGGTTCCAGCTTCGGCTGGCGTTTGGCTTTCCAGTCGAGATCGCCGTTAATGGCCTGACGCAGAATGGCGATTGCGCCTTCAACCAGTTTCTCAGGCTTCACGACGCCGTCGACCAGGCCAATTTTCTGCGCCTGTTCTGCGCCGACATCTTTACCCGCGGCAATGATCTCCAGCGCGCTGTCGGCACCGAGCATGCGCGGCATACGGACGGAGCCGCCAAAGCCCGGCATGATGCCCAGCTTGGTTTCCGGCAGGCCGATGCGCAGGTCCGGCGTCGCCAGACGGTAGTCGGTCGCGAGTACGCATTCGCAGCCGCCGCCCAGCGCGTAGCCGTTAACGGCGGAAATGGTCGGGACAGGTAAATCTTCCAGACGATTAAAGACGCTGTTGGCAAAGTGCAGCCACTGGCTCAGCTGTTCTTCCGGAACCAGGAACAGCGAAAGGAATTCGGTGATATCGGCACCGACGATAAAGGCCGCTTTGTTCGAACGCAGCAGCAGCCCTTTTAATTCAGGTTGTTTTTCAAGAACATCCAGCGCCTGGCCAAGACTGGCCACCGTCGCGGTATCAAGCTTGTTCACTGAGCCGGGGGCATCGAACACCAGTTCGGCAATGCCATCTTCCAGCCAGTTGAGGTACAGGGTGTCGCCTTTGTAGAGCATGTCAGTCTCCTGAATCCAGCAATTGGATCTGGTCATACCAGATGAATCGGAGTGTGGGATTTATGTTAATAAAATGCAAATTACTCATTAAGAAATTGCTGCATTGATCACGGTCGGTGGAAATCACGCAGCCGGAGTGAGGTGTGCTAAGATGCGATGACTTGAGGTCAAAAAAACGAAAGGAAGAATGATGGACTCACTGGCTTCGCTTTATAAAAATCATATCGTTACCCTACAGGAACGTACCCGCGATGTACTGGCCCGCTTTAAGCTGGATGCGCTGCTGATCCACTCCGGCGAGCTGATGAATACCTTTCTGGATGACCACGCTTATCCGTTTAAGGTGAACCCGCAGTTTAAAGCCTGGGTGCCGGTGACTCAGGTTCCAAATTGTTGGCTGCTGGTGGATGGCGTGAACAAGCCGAAGCTGTGGTTCTACCTGCCGGTCGATTACTGGCACAACGTAGAACCGCTGCCGACCTCTTTCTGGACGGAAGAAATTGATGTGATTGCGCTGCCGAAAGCGGACGGCATTGGCAGCCAGCTGCCTGCCGCGCGGGGCAACATCGCCTATATTGGCCCTGTTCCGGAGCGCGCGCTGGGTCTGGATATTCCGGCAGACAAACTCAATCCGAAAGGGGTGCTGGATTACCTGCACTATTACCGCGCGTATAAAACCGACTACGAACTTTACTGCATGCGTGAAGCGCAAAAAACGGCGGTGAATGGCCACCGTGCCGCACACGAAGCATTCCAGTCGGGGATGAGCGAGTTCGACATCAATCAGGCCTATCTGACCGCGACGGGCCACCGTGATACCGACGTGCCGTACAGCAATATCGTCGCGCTGAACGAGCACGCGTCTGTGCTCCATTACACCAAACTGGATCACCACGTACCGTCGGAAATGCGCAGCTTCCTGCTTGACGCAGGCGCCGAGTACAACGGCTACGCGGCCGACCTGACCCGTACCTGGGCGGCGAATGCGGATACCGATTTCGCGCAGCTGATTAAAGACGTGAACGATGAACAGCTGGCGCTGATTGCCACCATGAAGGCGGGAACCAGCTATGTGGATTATCACATCCAGTTCCATCAGCGCATCGCAAAACTGCTGCGTAAACATCAGATTGTGAAAGACATGAGCGAAGAGGCGATGGTCGAAAACGATCTGACCGGGCCATTCATGCCGCATGGTATCGGTCACCCGCTGGGCCTGCAGGTTCACGACGTTGCGGGCTTTATGCAGGATGACACCGGCACGCACCTGGCGGCACCGTCTAAATATCCTTACCTGCGCTGCACCCGTATTCTGGAGCCGCGTATGGTGCTGACGATTGAACCGGGGATCTACTTTATCGAATCCCTGCTGGCGCCGTGGCGTGAAGGCCAGTTCAGCAAGCACTTCAACTGGGAAAAAATTGACGCGCTGAAGCCGTTTGGCGGTATTCGCATCGAAGATAACGTGGTGGTTCACGAAAACGGTATTGAGAATATGACGCGAGACCTGAAGCTGGCCTGATGGAAAGCTGGCTGATACCGGCTGAACCGGTCACCTTTGTTGAGGAAATCAAGAAAAGCCGCTTTATTACGCTGCTGGCGCATACCGACGGCGTAGAGGCGGCAAAGGCGTTTGTCGAATCCGTTCGGGCTGAGCATCCTGACGCGCGTCACCACTGTGTGGCGTGGGTGGCAGGGCCGCCGGACGATTCACAACAGCTGGGGTTTTCCGACGACGGTGAACCGGCGGGCACGGCCGGTAAACCCATGCTTTCGCAGCTGATGGGCAGCGACGTGGGTGAAATTACCGCCGTGGTGGTGCGCTACTACGGCGGCATCCTGTTGGGCACGGGTGGGCTGGTAAAAGCCTATGGCGGCGGAGTTCAGCAGGCACTGAATATGCTCACAACGATCCGCAAAACGCCGCTCACCGAATATACTTTGTTGTGCGATTACGCTCAGCTATCGGGCATTGAAACGCTGCTCAAACAGTTTAACGGCGTCATCGCGCACAGTGAATATCAGGCAATGGTGCAATTACGCGTGGCGCTTCCGCAGGCGGAGCTGGCTGCTTTTTCAGCAAAACTGGCTGATTTTAGTCGTGGTTCGTTGCAATTGCTGCCGATTGAAGAATAATCCCCACCTCACTTTTATGAATACCAAAGGAAGCGGCAGAGATGCATTTTCGTGCCATAACCCGAATCGTTGGACTGCTGGTCATACTCTTTTCCGGGACGATGATTCTCCCAGGACTGGTGGCGCTTATCTATCGGGACGGCGCGGGGCGGGCTTTTACCCAGACCTTTTTTGTCGCGCTGGCGATCGGCTCGCTGCTGTGGTGGCCAAACCGTCGTCAGAAAGGTGAGCTGAAATCTCGCGAAGGATTTCTGATTGTGGTCCTGTTCTGGACGGTGCTGGGGAGCGTCGGTTCGCTGCCCTTCATCTTCTCTGAACAGCCTAACCTGAGCATCACGGATGCCTTTTTTGAATCGTTCTCCGGTTTAACAACCACCGGGGCGACGACGCTGGTGGGGCTGGATTCACTCCCGCACGCCATTCTCTTTTATCGTCAGATGCTGCAGTGGTTCGGGGGGATGGGGATCATCGTCCTGGCAGTGGCTATTCTTCCTATTCTGGGCGTTGGCGGCATGCAGCTTTATCGCGCCGAAATGCCCGGGCCGCTGAAAGATAACAAAATGCGCCCGCGTATTGCCGAGACGGCGAAAACCCTCTGGCTTATCTATGTATTACTGACGGTGGCCTGTGCGGTGGCGCTATGGTTTGCCGGGATGCCGGCTTTCGACGCCATCGGACACAGCTTTGCGACGATTGCTATCGGCGGGTTTTCCACCCACGATGCCAGCGTCGGATACTTCGACAGCCCAACGATTAACACCATCATTGCCATTTTCCTGCTGATTTCGGGCTGTAACTACGGTCTGCACTTCTCTTTACTGAGCGGGCGCAGCCTGAAGGTGTACTGGCGTGACCCGGAGTTCCGCATGTTCATTGGCGTCCAGCTGACGCTGGTGATCATCTGTACCCTGGTGCTGTGGTTCCATAATGTTTACAACTCCGCGCTGACTACGCTAAATCAGGCGTTCTTCCAGGTGGTATCGATGGCGACGACCGCCGGGTTTACCACGGACAGCATCGCGCGCTGGCCGCTGTTCCTGCCGGTGCTGCTGTTATGCTCTGCATTTATCGGGGGCTGTGCGGGGTCTACGGGCGGTGGCCTGAAGGTGATTCGTATTCTGCTGCTGTTTAAGCAGGGGAACCGTGAGCTGAAGCGCCTGGTCCACCCTAACGCGGTTTACAGCATTAAGCTGGGGAACCGCGCACTGCCGGAACGTATCCTCGAAGCGGTGTGGGGGTTCTTCTCGGCGTATGCGCTGGTCTTTATCGTCAGCATGCTGGCGATTATCGCGACGGGGGTGGATGATTTCTCCGCCTTTGCGTCCGTCGTAGCAACATTGAATAACCTCGGGCCCGGCCTGGGCGTTGTGGCGGATAACTTTGCCAGCATGAACCCGGTCGCGAAATGGATCCTCATCGCCAATATGCTGTTTGGTCGTCTTGAGGTCTTTACGCTGCTGGTGCTGTTCACCCCTACATTCTGGCGCGAGTAAGGAGCCGTTGATGAAAACATTGATTCTTTTCTCTACGCGAGACGGGCAAACGCGTGAGATTGCCGCTTATCTGGCGTCGGAATTAAAAGAGCTGGGTATTTACTCTGATGTGGTGAACCTGAACCGTGCGGAGCAGATAGCCTGGCAGGAGTACGATCGCGTGGTAATTGGCGCGTCAATTCGTTACGGGCATTTCCATCCGGCGCTGGATCGCTTTGTGAAAAAGCACACGGCGGTACTCAACAAATTGCCCGGTGCGTTTTACTCGGTCAACCTGGTCGCACGTAAAGCCGAGAAGCGTACGCCACAAACGAACAGCTACACGCGCAAGTTTTTACTCGGCTCGCCGTGGCAGCCAGACCTGTGCGCCGTCTTTGCCGGCGCGCTGCGCTATCCTCGCTACCGCTGGTATGACCGCTTTATGATCCGCCTGATTATGAAGATGACCGGGGGTGAAACCGATACGCGTAAAGAAGTGGTTTATACCGACTGGTCGCAGGTGGCCAGTTTTGCGCGGGAAATCGCACATTTAACGGGCGATTCGCGACATAAATAAGCGTTAAGTTTGAAAAGTGAGCGAACGAAAAGTTTTTTGTATTTTATGCTTGTCACGTCGGAATAACTCCCTATAATGCGCCTCCACTGACACGGAACAACGGCACACACGCCGCCGGGTCAGGAGAGAAAAGCGAAAATAAACGCTTGACTCTGAAGCGGGAAAGCGTAATATGCACACCCCGCGCCGAAGCGAAAAGCGAAGCGGCACTGCTCTTTAACAATTTATCAGACAATCTGTGTGGGCACTCAAAGTGACATGGATTCTTAATGTCTTCGGACAATAAATGAATACCAAGTCTCTGAGTGAACATACGTAATTCATTACGAAGTTTAATTCACGAGCATCAAACTTAAATTGAAGAGTTTGATCATGGCTCAGATTGAACGCTGGCGGCAGGCCTAACACATG
>NZ_JANLIZ010000020.1:0-86669 GCF_024702055.1 Enterobacter sp. HG048 | reverse complement strand
CATGTGTTAGGCCTGCCGCCAGCGTTCAATCTGAGCCATGATCAAACTCTTCAATTTAAGTTTGATGCTCGTGAATTAAACTTCGTAATGAATTACGTATGTTCACTCAGAGACTTGGTATTCATTTATTGTCCGAAGACATTAAGAATCCATGTCACTTTGAGTGCCCACACAGATTGTCTGATAAATTGTTAAAGAGCAGTGCAACGCGGCTTTCGCTCACCGTTGCGAGGTGGCGTATATTACGCTTTCCTCTTTCAGAGTCAACCCGTTATTTCAGGATTTTTTCTCTTCAACCGAACCGCTTGTTGTGTGAAGTGATTCACATCCGCCGTGTCGATGGAGGCGCATTATAGGGGGCCGCCGAGGAATGACAAGCGGAAAAATGCATTTTTATTTCAACCGCTCATCTTTTCGCCAAAAAGGCTATTTTTGGTGCTTTTTAATCTCTTTTGGCAGATCGGCCAGGCTATTAATCACCCAATCCGCTGCATTTTCTGCTTCTGGCGTCACTGGCTTACCGGTGCGAACTAATATTTTGGTTCCTACACCCGCTGCCGCTGCTGCCTGCATATCTTCCAGTTTATCGCCCACCATATAAGAAGCCGCCATATCAATGTGCAGGAACTCCTGCGCAGAGATGAACATCCCCGGATGCGGCTTACGGCAATCACAGGTCTGACGATACTCTTCTACGGTTCCCTGTGGGTGGTGCGGACAATAATAGATGCCATCGAGATCCACACCGCGGTCGGCCAGCGACCAGTCCATCCATTCCGTCAGCGTCTCGAACTGCGCTTCGGTGAATTTACCGCGTGCAATACCGGACTGGTTCGTCACAACCACCAGCGCATAACCCATCTCTTTCAGCTGGCGCATGGCATCTATTACGCCCTCGATAAACTCGAACTCATCAATCTCATGGACATAACCGTGATCCACATTAATAGTGCCGTCACGATCGAGAAAAATTGCGGGTACTGATTTTGCCACCGGTTTGCTCCTGAAAAAGGCATGTTCGACTAGTATCTCATGAATCGCAGCGCAATAAAGTGCTCATCGTACAGAGTTGGATTGATTTAGACGTCTGGATGCCTTAACATCCGTTTTGTTTACGGTCATCACCCGTATCTGGCAGAAGAAAATGCCACGGCTAACTTACATACGATAAAAATAATCTAATGATTAAACTTTCCAATATCACCAAAGTGTTCCAGCAGGGGAACCGAACCATTCAGGCGCTGAACAACGTCAGCCTGCATGTTCCTGCTGGTCAAATTTATGGCGTCATTGGCGCATCGGGTGCAGGTAAAAGCACGCTGATTCGTTGTGTTAACCTGCTTGAGCGCCCAACCCAGGGCAGCGTAGAAGTTGGCGGCCAGGAACTTACCGCCCTTTCAGAGAAAGAACTCACCAAAGCGCGTCGTCAGATTGGCATGATCTTCCAGCACTTTAACCTGCTGGCTTCCCGCACCGTGTTTGGCAACGTTGCCTTACCGCTTGAACTGGATAACACGCCGAAAGAAGAAGTGAAGCGTCGCGTTACCGAGCTGCTCGACCTCGTGGGTCTGGGCGATAAGCATGATAGCTACCCGGCAAACCTGTCCGGTGGGCAAAAGCAGCGTGTGGCCATTGCCCGCGCGCTGGCAAGCAACCCTAAGGTACTGCTGTGCGATGAAGCCACCAGCGCACTGGATCCGGCCACCACGCGTTCGATTCTGGAACTGCTGAAAGACATTAACCGTCGCCTGGGCCTGACGATCCTCCTTATTACGCATGAGATGGACGTGGTGAAACGCATCTGCGACTGCGTGGCGGTCATCAGCAACGGTGAACTGATCGAGCAGGACACGGTAAGTGAAGTGTTCTCGCATCCGAAGACGCCGCTGGCACAGCAGTTTATCCAGTCCACGCTGCATCTGGATATTCCGGAAGATTATCTGGAGCGTTTGAAAACCGAACCAACGGCAGACAGCGTCCCGATGTTGCGCATGGAGTTCACCGGTCAGTCCGTTGACGCTCCCCTGCTTTCCGAAACCGCGCGTCGCTTTAACGTGAACAACAACATCATCAGCGCGCAGATGGATTACGCAGGTGGCGTGAAGTTCGGCATCATGCTGACAGAAATGCACGGCACACAAGAAGAAACCCAGGCCGCAATTGCCTGGCTGCAGGAACACCACGTAAAAGTAGAGGTACTGGGTTATGTCTGAGCCGATGATGTGGCTGCTGGTTCGCGGCGTTTGGGAAACGCTGGCAATGACCTTTGTCTCTGGCTTCTTTGGTTTTGTGATTGGCCTGCCGGTCGGCGTATTGCTGTACGTGACGCGTCCGGGTCAAATCATTGAGAACGCGAAACTGTACCGTACGCTCTCAGCGCTGGTGAACATCTTCCGTTCTATTCCCTTCATTATTCTGCTGGTGTGGATGATTCCGTTTACCCGCGTGATCGTCGGAACGTCTATCGGACTGCAGGCGGCCATTGTTCCGCTGACCGTGGGGGCTGCGCCGTTTATCGCCCGTATGGTGGAAAACGCCCTGCTGGAAATTCCAACCGGTTTGATCGAAGCCTCACGCGCGATGGGCGCAACGCCGATGCAGATCGTCCGCAAAGTTCTGCTCCCGGAAGCACTGCCAGGCCTGGTAAACGCGGCAACAATCACGCTCATCACGCTGGTCGGTTATTCCGCAATGGGTGGCGCAGTTGGCGCTGGCGGTTTAGGTCAGATTGGTTACCAGTACGGCTATATTGGATATAACGCGGCCGTGATGAATACCGTACTGGTATTGTTGGTTGTTCTGGTTTATTTAATCCAGTTCTCCGGCGATCGCATCGTCCGGGCCGTTACTCACAAATAACGTTACACACAACACAAACTCTACGAGTTAAGGATAAAACATGGCGTTTAAATTAAAGACCTTCGCAGCAGTAGGCGCGCTGATCGGCTCTCTGGCACTGGTGGGTTGCGGTCAGGATGAAAAAGATCCAAACCACATTAAAGTGGGCGTTATCGTGGGTGCAGAACAGCAGGTTGCGGAAGTTGCTCAGAAAGTGGCGAAAGAGAAATATGGCCTGGACGTGGAGCTGGTAACCTTTAACGATTACGTTCTGCCGAACGAAGCGCTGAGCAAAGGCGATATCGACGCTAACGCCTTCCAGCATAAGCCATATCTCGATCAGCAGATCAAAGATCGCGGTTATAAACTGGTGGGTGTCGGTAACACCTTCGTTTATCCAATTGCCGGTTACTCTAAGAAAATTAAATCACTGGACGAACTGCAGCCGGGCTCTCAGGTTGCCGTCCCTAACGACCCAACTAACCTTGGCCGTTCCCTGTTGCTGCTGCAGAAAGTGGGCCTGATCAAACTGAAAGACGGTGTTGGCCTGCTGCCAACCGTTCTGGACGTCACCGAGAACCCGAAAAATCTGAAAATCGTTGAGCTGGAAGCACCGCAACTGCCACGTTCTCTGGACGATGCGCAGATTGCCCTGGCCGTTATCAACACCACTTATGCCAGCCAGATTGGCCTGACGCCAGCCAAAGACGGTATCTTCGTTGAAGATAAAGACTCCCCGTACGTTAACCTGATCGTGACTCGCGAAGACAACAAGGACGCGGAAAACGTGAAGAAATTCGTTCAGGCCTATAAGTCAGATGAAGTTTACCAGGAAGCCAACAAAGTGTTTAACGGCGGCGCTGTTAAAGGCTGGTAATCTCACCTCAGTGTAATATCATCAGGACGGGCTTATGCCCGTCTTGTCATTTGTGCAGTCAACTGATTCAATATCTGACGTTTTGATTATCCATTGAGGAACTATTATGCGTGCTTTACCGATCTGTCTTTTAGCACTCATGCTGAGCGGCTGTTCTATGCTAAGCAGATCTCCCGTTGAACCTGTTCAAAGCACGGCAACCCCGCCAAAGACCGAGCCTGCGAAACCGAAAGTGGTTCGCCCTGCGCCGGTTCGCATTATCACGAAAGCGGACGAACTCGTCGGTAAACCGTTCCGTGAACTGGGCGAAGTGAGCGGCGAATCCTGCCAGGCGACCAATCAGGACTCACCACCGAATATTCCGACAGCGCGTAAACGCATGCAGATTAATGCCGCAAAAATGAAAGCTAACGCGGTCCTGCTGCACAGCTGCGAAGTCACCAGCGGCACGCCGGGCTGCTACCGTCAGGCGGTTTGCATCGGTTCTGCGCTGAACATCACGGCGAAATGAGTGCATTTCAGTTCGAGCAGATAGGCGTTATCCACTCTCCTTATAAAGAGAAGTTCGCCGTCCCCCGCCAGCCCGGTCTGGTCACCAGCGGAAGCGGTGAGCTTCACCTGATTGCGCCTTACAATCAGGCCGATGCGGTACGCGGGCTCGAGGCTTTCAGCCATTTATGGGTGGTGTTCGTGTTTCACCAGACGATGGAAGGCGGCTGGCGACCTACCGTGCGCCCTCCTCGTCTTGGCGGAAATGCGAGAATGGGCGTGTTTGCGACGCGCTCGACCTTCCGCCCAAACCCGATTGGAATGTCGCTGGTTGAACTGAAAGGCATACGCTGCCAGAAAGATCGGGTGATACTTGAGTTAGGTAGCCTCGACCTGGTAGACGGCACGCCGGTAATCGACATAAAACCCTATTTGCCCTTCGCCGAAGCGCTCCCGGACGCGCGTGCAAGTTATGCTCAGGACGCGCCGCAGGCGGATATGCCTGTGTATTTTACGCCAGAGATAACCGCGCAGCTCGGTCAGTTGGAGAAACGCTATCCTCGCTTACGGGATTTCATCACCGAAGTTCTGGCACAGGACCCGCGTCCGGCCTACCGTAAAGAAGAGGAAGAAGGAAAAACGTACGCCGTCTGGCTGCTTGAATTCAACGTTCGCTGGCGCGTCACCGGAGCAGGTTTTGAAGTGTTTGCCCTTGAACCCAGGTAATTTTGTTCTCCTCTCTTTTGGCATCTTTGCCACACTGGTAAACTAAACCACTTTTTTTGTGTCAGGCTGGTGTTTCAGCCTGTTCCAATCGTCGAAATGGAACCGTAACAACATGCGTACTAGCCAATATCTGCTCTCCACTCTGAAGGAGACGCCTGCCGACGCCGAAGTGATCAGCCATCAGCTGATGCTGCGCGCCGGGATGATCCGCAAGCTGGCCTCCGGGTTATACACCTGGCTGCCGACCGGCGTGCGCGTCCTGAAAAAAGTCGAAAACATCGTGCGTGAAGAGATGAACAACGCCGGTGCTATCGAGGTGTCCATGCCTGTGGTTCAGCCCGCTGACCTGTGGCAGGAGAGCGGCCGTTGGGAGCAATATGGTCCTGAACTGCTGCGCTTCGTCGATCGCGGCGAGCGTCCGTTCGTTCTCGGCCCAACGCATGAAGAAGTCATTACCGACCTGATTCGTAACGAGCTGAGCTCTTACAAACAGCTGCCGCTGAACTTCTTCCAGATCCAGACCAAGTTCCGTGATGAAGTTCGCCCACGTTTCGGCGTCATGCGCTCTCGCGAATTCCTGATGAAAGATGCCTACTCTTTCCATACCTCTCAGGAATCCCTGCAAGAGACGTACGACGCAATGTACGCGGCATACAGCAAAATATTCTCCCGCATGGGTCTGGATTTCCGCGCTGTGCAGGCTGATACCGGCTCCATCGGCGGTAGCGCCTCCCATGAGTTCCAGGTACTGGCGCAGAGCGGTGAAGACGATGTGATCTTCTCTGACTCTTCAGACTACGCGGCGAACATCGAATTTGCAGAAGCGCTGGCACCAAAAGAGCCACGCGGCGCGGCAACGCAAGAGATGACGCTGGTTGATACGCCAAACGCGAAAACCATTGCCGAGCTGGTTGAGCAATTCAATCTGCCTGTCGAAAAAACCGTGAAAACGCTGCTGGTAAAATCCACCGAAGGCAGCGCTTACCCGCTGGTTGCCCTGCTGGTGCGTGGCGATCATGAGCTGAACGAAGTAAAAGCCGAAAAGCTGCCGCAGGTAGCCAGCCCGCTGACGTTCGCAACGGAAGCGGAAATCCGCGCCGTCGTGAATGCGGGTCCAGGTTCACTGGGTCCAGTCAATCTGCCGGTGCCGGTTGTTATTGACCGCACGGTTGCTGCAATGAGCGACTTCTCCGCCGGTGCGAACATCGACGGTAAACACTACTTCGGCATCAACTGGGATCGCGACGTGGCGACGCCGGAAGTGGCTGACATCCGTAACGTGGTTGCAGGCGATCCAAGCCCGGACGGCCAGGGTACCCTGATGATTAAGCGCGGCATCGAAGTCGGTCACATCTTCCAGCTAGGTGATAAATACTCTCGCGCGCTGAATGCGGCTGTTCAGGGTGAAGATGGCCGTAACCAGATCCTGACCATGGGTTGCTACGGTATCGGGGTGACGCGCGTGGTGGCTGCGGCGATTGAGCAGAACTACGACGAACGCGGCATCGTCTGGCCGGACAATATTGCGCCGTTCCAGGTGGCCATTCTGCCAATGAACATGCACAAGTCTTACCGCGTGCAGGAACTGGCCGAGAAGCTGTATTCCGAGCTGCGCGCTCAGGGTATCGAAGTGCTGATGGATGACCGTAAAGAGCGTCCGGGCGTGATGTTTGCCGATATGGAACTGATCGGTATTCCGCACACCGTCGTCATCGGCGACCGTAACCTCGACAGCGATGAGATTGAATACAAATACCGTCGCAGCGGCGAAAAACAGATGATCAAGACCGGCGACATTCTTGATTACCTGGTGAAAGCCATCAAAGGCTAAACAAAAAACCCCGCTCAGGCGGGGTTTTTTAATGGCTCAGCGTCGGCTTATTTACTGTTACAGTCTTTACCCGCTACAAATTTCGCGTCTTTATCCGCCACCAGCGTTTTCACCATCTCTCCGCTATCCGGGTTTGGCTCCAGCGTAAAGTGACCATCCACCGTCAGCAATATCGGCTTGCTGTCATTACCGCGCGCCACAGCGTAATCACGTTCAAGCTGCGCATTGTTTGCCACGCTAACCTTCTTGCCGGTTGCGCAATCGGTAAAGATCGCCGCATCCGCCATATAGAAGTACATCCCCCGCATTGCCATCGGCGTGGCAGGCAGAGCCGCTTTTACCGGCGCCAGCGTGTAGTTGAACTGGGATTCAATCGGGTTGCCTTCGCGGTCAAGCATCTCCATCCCCTCGCCTTTAGCGCGGAAAAAGGTTTTCTCACCGGTGGTATCCATCAGGACCAGCTTCTCCGCCGTACGCGCCCATGTTCCATAAGCTGCAAAAGAAGAAGGCTCTTTTGCGCCCTGATAGCGCTGATTCATCACCCAGGTGCCATCTTTTTGCAGGAACAGCGACGTTTCAATGCCTTCGCAGTCCGCGCAAGGCAATACGCCGCGCCAGCTTTGCTGCATTGGTTTTAATTCTTCCGTTTGCGTGGGTTGTAAAACCTGCGTTTCGGAGCGGTTGTTACACCCAAAAAGCGCAAACAGCGTACTCGCTGCCAGCGCTGACCATAATACTTTTTTCACAATGAATTCCTTATGAAAAGTGTGTTCCCTTTCGTCACTCTGTCGGGCGACGAACTTTACCGCGTAGTGCTTTCACTGTGGATTTTTGGGCCTTCGAGGACAACCGACGCTCTTTCGATGCGCGGGTTGGCCGCGTTGCCCGGCGGCTTTTTTGTACTGCCGTTAACTCTTTGATAACCGCCACCAGCCTGGCTATCGCCGCTTCCCGGTTGAGCTCCTGGCTGCGGTGCTCCTGGGCTTTGATCACAATCACGCCATCGCTGGTGATCAGGTGATGGCTGGCGGCAAGCAGGCTTTCTTTATAATACTCTGGCAGGCTTGAGGCCCGAATGTCAAAACGCAAATGGATAGCCGTCGACGCCTTATTGACGTGCTGCCCGCCAGCCCCCTGCGCACGGATGGCGGTGATCTCCAGCTCGTTGTCAGGAATGCTGACGTTTCGGGACAAGACGATCATGACGCGGGTTGCCACGCCGTTAAATGAATTTCCAGATTATTCTGAGAGTCAGAGAGCCAGATGGCGCCATCCTGAATCGTCGCCTGCAAAACCATGGTCCGGCTGGCGAACTCGCTCAGCTGCGCCAGCTGCTCATCATCCAGATACCAGACCGTGAGATTTTTAAACTGTCCGCACTTGCTCTTGTTTTGCTGCCACCAAATCTCCGCAGCGCGCTGATTATAAGCGAATAAAGCCACTTCAGCGGACTGGGTGCAGGCCTTTTTAATTCTGCGCTCGTCCGGCAGGCCGAGTTCTATCCACAAATCGATACCCAGATGATCGTTGCGCAGCCAGGCTTCAGGCTCGTCTTCTGCGCTTAACCCACGGGTAAACTGCAGACGTTCGTCGGCATACTTAATCCATGCCAGCAGGCGCAGCATCATGCGCTCCTGGGTTTCGGAGGGGTGGCGTGCCAGCGTAAGCGACGCGTCGAGGAACTGGTTGCGATCCAGATCGGCCACATTGACCACTGCTTTATAAATTGTCGCTTTCAGCGCCATGAGAGAACTCCATTCGAATCAGGCACTCATTGTAGCGAAAACCACGGCAAAAGGCTGTTATGGGGTGATAAATACACCGCTATCAAGGCGCTGATATTGCTTAAATGAGTATGGTATAGTCACCTTGCTAAACCGAGTTTATCTTCGTAGGCTTAATGATATCTCACAGTAAGTCAGTGCGCTGGCGGGAGGGGATGTGAATAATTATTGTGAGTTAATTCGCAAACGGTATGCGGAAATCGCCAGCGGAGATCTGGGGTATGTCCCGGACGCGTTGGGCTGTGTATTGAAAGTGCTTAATGAAGTGGCCTCTGATGAGAGCCTTTCAGAGTCGGTCAGGGAAAAAGCAGCGTATGCTGCGGCGAATTTACTGGTGAGCGATTATGTCGATGAATGATACTTATCAACCCATCAATTGTGATGACTATGACAACCTCGAACTCGCCTGCCAGCATCATTTATTACTGACGCTGGAGCTAAAAGATGGCGAAGTGTTGAAGGCGAAAGCCAGCGATCTGGTTTCACGTAAAAATGTGGAATACCTGATAGTGGAAGATGCCGGTGCGACGCGTGAGCTGCGTCTGGACAAAATAGCCAGCTTCAGCCACCCGCAAATCGGCACCGTCGTGGTGAGCGAATCCTGATGACACTAACGGGCAGCCTGGCTGCCCGTTACGCTTTCTGCCACTCAAAACGGACACCCTCTTCTGACCACCCCTCTTCCGTGATGAACACCCCTGCAGCAGCAATCAGCGCTTCACCGTAGAACAGCAGCGGCGTGGTGTCGCGCAGCCACGGCGGCACGTTACACTCCTGCCATATTTTCTTCAGCTTCCGGCCCCCGTTGCGCCCGACGATATGCAGCATGCCGCCAGCCTTAAAGCGCACGGTGACCGGTTCATCGGGCTTCGGCAGCCGCACATGACCAGACGACAGGAGAGAAACGCGTCCTGCCTCACAGGGCAATATCAGGGGCGCGTCAGGAGAAAGCCAGTCGAGCACGACATTGGTCAGCGAGGGCATGGATTTTATCCACCAGAGCTCCCCTTTATAGCGTCTAACCTCAAACCCGTTCAGGTGGACGCACGGGGAAGCATCATCCCGCGCCAGAGCGACTTCGTCCCAGATACGGCTCAGCATTGTCCGCGACGGCATCGTAGCATCATGAGAGGCCAGCCAGCGTCGTAGCAGCGCAGCGCGACGCACCGGACTCATCGCTGTCAGCGGTGCAATGGCCAGCGCTCCGTCTTTTGAAATCAGTTCAGCGAGTTCGTCACTTAACAGCTCGTCCAGCAGCGATTCCTGTTCGGCGCACAGCATGGCGCTTCTTGCCGTCGCGTCGGCGAAATGCGGCCAGCGCTCGCTCAATAGCGGGAGGACGCGCAGACGCAGGAAGTTACGATCATAGCCGTCATCCTGGTTACTCTCATCTTCGATCCAGCTCAGCTGATGCTCTCGCGCCCAGGCTTCCAGTGAGGCACGCGTCTCGCCAAGCAGCGGGCGCAGTAACGTTGTGCCGGCAAATGCCGAACGCGCCGGCATGGCAGAAAGCCCCGCTGGCCCGCTGCCCCGCTTAAGCGCCAGCAGAAAGGTTTCGCACTGATCGTCCAGATGCTGGGCCGTGACCAGCGCTTCTCCAGTACGTAATGCCCCGGCAAACGCGGCATAGCGGGCTTTACGTGCCTGCGCCTCGATGCCCAGTCCTTCCTCCGCAAGCATAACGCGCTCAACGATGAGCGGGATCGACCAGGCTGCACACAAGGCTTCGCAGTGCGCCACCCACTCCTCTGCGTGAGGACTTAATCCGTGATGAATATGCATCGCCCGTAGCTGGACGTCAGGTTCCCGATCGCGCCAAAGCTTAAGGCGATGCAGCAACACGGTAGAATCCAGGCCACCGCTAAACCCCACCAGCAGCTGGCGGTACGGTGAAACTGCGTGTGCGATAGCGGGTAAGGTCATAGGGAATTACACATAAAAAATGCCCGAACTGAGCGGGCATTATCACACAGGACGAAGATTACTGCTGATAAAGCTCCAGCGGCAGGCCGTCCGGATCGTTGAAAAAGGTAAAGCGCTTGTCGGTGAACGGATCGACGCGGATCGCTTCACACGTCACGCCGTGCGCTTCCAGATGCTTAACTGCGCTATCCAGGTCATCGACGCTGAAGGCAAGATGACGCAGGCCACAGGCTTCCGGCCGGGACGGACGCGCAGGGGGAAAAGGAAAAGAGAACAGTTCAATCACATACTGCCCGTTTAACGCCAGGTCGCCCTTCCAGGAGTCACGCTCCTCGCGGTAGGCCTCGCTCATGAGCGTAAAGCCCAGGATGTCGCAGTAAAAGGCCTTACTTTTCGCGTAATCGGTCGCAATGATCGCAATATGATGAACCTGTTTTAAACCCAGCATAGCTTCTCCTTTTTATGATGCCTGAACGTTACAACCGAAAACCCGCGCCTGGCAAGCGGTCACCCTTATTTTAGGACTCGCACCCAGTAAACGCCGTTCTCGTCGCGCTTCGCACCGTGGATATCCGTCTCAAAACCGGGATAGTGACGCCCTACCGAACAGAGCATCAGCAGGAAATCGAGCACGGCCCGACTCTCTTCGGTAATCATCTCTCCCGGCATCAGGAGCGGAACGCCCGGCGGGTAAGGCAGGATCATGTTAGCCGATACGCGCCCGACCAGGTTTTCCAGCTCAACGGTTTCGACCTCCCCTTTCACCTGGCGCTGCCATGCCTTGTGCGGGGTAAATTTCATCTCGGGTAAGACATCGAACGCCTGAAGCATCAGACGCGGCAGATCGTGCTGACGGATCAGCCTGTGGATCCCCTGGGCCAGATCCTGAATACGCATATTACGATAGAAGTCAGGATCCTCCGCGTAGAGATCCGGCAGCATGTTCTTCACCCGCAGGTTGAGATCGTAGGCTCGCTTAAACTCCATCAGCCCGCGCAGCAATCCCATCGCCCGGGTTTTGTCGATCCCAATGCTGAACAGGAAAAGCAGGTTATAGGGACCGGTTTTCTCCACCACCACGCCACGTTCATCAAGGAATTTCGCGACCAGCGCGGCCGGAATACCTTCCTCGCTCATTATGCCCTGCTCATCCATCCCCGGCGTCAAGATCGTCACTTTAACCGGGTCGAGGAACATATGGTCGCTATCGGCATCCCGGAAGCCATGCCAGTCTTCGCCGGGCGAGACGGGCCAGCATTCTGCTTCATCAATCTCTTCCGGCTGCCAGATATCAAAGAACCAGCCGTCGGCTTCATCTTTCAGCCGCTGAACCTCTTTGCGGAAATGCAGCGCACGTTCCACCGAACGATTGATGAGACGTTTGCCCGGATTGCCGCGCAGCATTGCCGCGGCCGTTTCAATGGAGGCCACCAGCGGGTAGCTCGGTGAGGTGGTGGTATGCATCATAAAGGCTTCGTTGAATGTGTCTTCGTCGTACTCGCCTTTGATGTGAATAAGCGAAGCCTGGGAAAACGCCGCCAGCATTTTATGCGTCGACTGCGTTTCGAAGAACACTTTCCCCGGCACGCGTTCACCGCTCATTCCGCTTTTCCCCGCGTAAATCGGGTGGAAATTGGTGTACGGCACCCACGCGGAGTCGAAGTGGATCGACGGCACGTCAAGCGTCTTTTTGATCCAGTTCGTGTTGTACAGCAGACCGTCGTAGGTGGAGTTGGTGATCACCGCATGGACAGGCCAGCTTGCGCCAGGAATTGCCGCGACCTTGCTTTCAATGGCTTCGTGGGTGAACTCCCGGCGCGGAATGCCGCCAAGAATACCGAGCGCGTTACGCGTGGGCGAAAGCCAGAGCGGTACGACGTCGCTCATCATCAGCAGGTGAGCCAGCGATTTATGGCAGTTACGATCAATCAGCAAGGTGCTGCCCGCAGGCGCAGCGTACATCCCGACGATTTTGTTCGAGGTCGAGGTGCCGTTGGTCACCATATAGCTCTGCTCGGCCCCAAAGGTGCGGGCGATATACTCTTCGGCTTCCAGATGCGGGCCGGTGTGATCCAGCAGAGAGCCTAATTCGGTGACTGAAATCGACACGTCCGCTTTCAGCGTGTTGCCACCGAAGAAATCATAGAACAGGCAGCCCACCGGGCTTTTTTGGTAGGCCGTCCCCGCCATATGGCCTGGCGTACAGAAGGTATATTTCCCCTCCTTCACGTAGGTAAAGAGCGCGCGGGTAAAGGGCGGAGTGATGTTATCGAGATATTCATTCGTGTATTGCTGAATTCGGGTCGCAATATCTTCCGCCACGCCGAGGGAATATTCAAAGAACCACAGCGCCATACGCATATCATTGGCGCTGACGTCCATGGTTGAGTGGGTATTAATAAACGCGTACAGCGGGAGATATTCGTTCAGCTTGTTGATATCGCTGCACAGTTCGAGGTCATATTCATCCCAGTCGAAGATCACGCCGCAGATACGTGGATTATGCTCGATGAACTTCAGCAGGTCGGCGCTGTTGTGCGGCCAGATTAGCTGATACCCGCGCGACTGCAGGGCGTGCTCAAGCTCCTTAATCGGCTCATCTTTATAAAAGACGCCGTGTGGCCCCATAATGGCAATGATATTCATGGGCTTCCTCCTTTAAAAACATTAGCTAAGCATAGTCCGGCTAAACCGCAGGTATAAAAAAAGCCGCAACATTGTGCGGCTTTTCAGATAATTGTGAAGCTTACGCGTAACCGTAGGTCATCAGGCGCTGGTAACGGCGGTTGAGCAGATCGTCTTTGCTCAGCACGTCCAGGTCTGCCAGATCGGCCAGCAGCTGCGCTTTCAGAGAAGCCGCCATCACTTCCGGCTTACGATGCGCTCCACCCAGCGGTTCCGGGATGATGGAATCGATCAGCTTAAGCTCTTTCAGGCGTGGCGCAATGATACCCATTGCTTCTGCAGCCAGCGGCGCTTTGTCAGCGCTCTTCCACAGAATGGACGCGCAGCCTTCCGGGGAGATAACGGAATAGGTGCTGTACTGCAGCATATTCACTTTATCACCCACGCCGATCGCCAGCGCGCCGCCGGAACCACCCTCACCGATAACGGTACAGATGACCGGCACCTTCAGACGAGACATCTCGCGCAGGTTGCGCGCGATGGCTTCAGACTGACCGCGCTCTTCCGCGCCCACGCCAGGGTATGCACCTGGGGTGTCGATGAAGGTGATGATTGGCATGTTGAAACGCTCAGCCATCTCCATCAGACGCAGGGCTTTACGGTAGCCTTCTGGTGCTGGCATACCGAAGTTACGACGGATTTTCTCTTTGGTTTCACGACCTTTCTGATGACCAATGATCATCACCGGGCGTCCGTCCAGACGCGCGATACCGCCAACGATAGCTTTATCGTCAGCGTATGCGCGATCGCCTGCCAGTTCGTCAAATTCGTCAAACGCCAGGCGGACATAATCCAGGGTGTACGGACGCTGTGGATGGCGGGCCAGCTGGGCCACCTGCCATGCGCCGAGATCGGCAAAGATTTTGCGCGTCAGCTCTACGCTTTTCTCGCGCAGACGATGCACTTCTTCGTCGATGTTAATATCCAGTTTTTCATCCTGACGGCTTACCGCTGTCAGAGAATCGATTTTCGCTTCCAGCTCAGCAATCGGCTGTTCGAAATCAAGGAAATTCAGACTCATAGTATTCCTGTATTAGTCAAACTCCAGTTCCACCTGCTCCGAACCAATGAGGCCACGGAGATCGTTCAGTAAACGATCGCTCGGAGAGACACGCCACGTTGCACCAAAGCGCAACCGCGCACGTGCATCCGCCCTCTGATAGTAGAGATGTACTGGAATTGTCCCCGAGCGGTGGGGTTCCAGAGACTGACGGAGTCGGTTTAAAAGCTGGTCATCAATTTGCCTGTCCGTCAGCGAGATAGCAAGCCCGCGAGCATATTTTTCCCGGGCTTCGTCAATGTCCATCACTTCGCGGGCGGTCATTTTAAGCCCCCCGCTGAAGTCATCAAAGCTGACCTGTCCGCTGACGATAAGTATGCGGTCTTTTTCCAGCAATTGCTGGTATTTATCCAGCGCGTCGGTGAACAACATCACCTCCAGACGCCCGGAACGGTCATCCAACGTACAGATGCCGATACGATTGCCGCGCTTGGTGACCATAACCCTTGCGGCAATCACGAGCCCCGCAGCCGTGGTGATTTTACCACGTTCTGTCGGATGCATGTCTTTAAGCCTGTGGCCGCCGACATAGCGCTCAATTTCTTTGATGTACTGGTTGATCGGGTGTCCCGTCAGGTACAAGCCTAACGTCTCACGCTCCCCATCCAGTACCACCTGTTCTGGCCACGGCTGGCAGTTGGAATAAGACTGTTCGATCTGCTCTGGCTCTTCCGCCAGCACCCCGAACATATCCGCCTGACCAATGGCTTCCGCTTTTGCGTGCTGATCCGCCGCTTTCAGGGCGTCGCCGAGGGAATTCATCAGCGCGGCGCGGTGCGGCCCCAGCCTGTCAAACGCGCCGGACATGATCAGTTTTTCCAGCACGCGACGGTTCAGTTTTTTGGTATCGGTACGGGCGCAAAGATCGAACAGCTCGCGGAAATACCCGCCGTTGTTACGCGCTTCGATGATCGCCTCGATAGGGCCTTCGCCCACGCCTTTGATCGCGCCGATCCCGTAAACGATCTCTCCGTCGTCATTGACGTGGAAGTGGTAGAGCCCTGAGTTAATATCCGGCGGCAGGATCTTAAGCCCCATGCGCCAGCACTCGTCCACCAGGCCAACCACCTTCTCGGTGTTGTCCATATCGGCCGTCATCACCGCCGCCATAAATTCAGCAGGATAGTGCGCTTTCAGCCACAGCGTTTGATACGACACCAAAGCATAGGCGGCGGAGTGGGATTTGTTAAATCCGTACCCGGCGAATTTCTCCACCAGGTCGAAGATTTTCATCGCCAGCTCGCCGTCAACGCCGTTTTTCTTCGCCCCGTCTTCAAAGATGGAGCGCTGCTTGGCCATCTCTTCCGGCTTTTTCTTACCCATTGCACGACGCAGCATGTCCGCGCCGCCGAGGGTATAACCGGAAAGCACCTGGGCGATCTGCATAACCTGTTCCTGGTACAGGATGATGCCGTAGGTGGGCTCCAGCACCGGCTTGAGGCTTTCATGCTGCCACTGAACGTCCGGATAGGAAATCTCTTCGCGACCGTGCTTACGGTCGATAAAGTTATCTACCATCCCTGACTGCAGTGGGCCCGGACGGAACAGGGCGACCAGCGCGATCATATCTTCGAAGCAGTCGGGCTGCAGACGTTTAATCAGGTCTTTCATGCCGCGGGATTCAAGCTGGAAGACGGCTGTCGTCTCCGAGCGCTGCAGCATGTCGAAACTTTTCTTGTCATCCAGCGGGATGGCGGCAATGTCTATGGGCTCAAGGCCCTGCTTTTCCCGGCGCGGGTTGATCATCTTCAGCGCCCAGTCGATGATCGTCAGCGTACGCAGGCCGAGGAAGTCAAACTTCACCAGCCCTGCGTATTCTACGTCGTTCTTATCAAACTGAGTAACCGGATGCTCACCCGCTTCATCGCAGTAGAGCGGCGCGAAGTCGGTAATTTTGGTCGGGGCGATAACCACGCCCCCCGCATGCTTACCGGCGTTACGCGTCACGCCTTCCAGCTTGCGCGCCATGTCGATCAGCGCTTTCACTTCTTCGTCAGCTTCGTAGATTTCCGGCAGCTGAGGTTCGGCTTCAAACGCTTTTGCCAGCGTCATGCCCGGATCGGGCGGCACCAGTTTAGAGATGCGATCGACAAACCCGTACGGGTGGCCCAGCACGCGGCCGACGTCGCGGATAACCGCCTTCGCCGCCATCGTACCGAACGTAATAATCTGCGATACCGCATCACGGCCGTACATATCGGCAACGTGCTCGATTACCTGGTCGCGTTTCTCCATGCAGAAGTCGACGTCAAAGTCGGGCATAGAAACACGTTCCGGGTTAAGGAAACGTTCGAACAGCAGGTCGAATTCCAGCGGATCGAGGTCGGTAATTTTCAGCGCATACGCTACCAGAGAGCCCGCACCGGAGCCTCGTCCCGGTCCGACCGGTACGCCGTTATCCTTCGACCACTGGATAAACTCCATTACGATCAGGAAGTAGCCCGGGAAGCCCATCTGGTTGATGACCTGGAGTTCAATATCCAGGCGCTCATCGTACGGCGGCCGCTTCTCTTTGCGAACGGCCTCATCCGGGAACAGGAATTCCAGACGCTCTTCCAGACCTTCTTTAGATTTCACGACCAGGAAATCTTCCGTGGTCATGTCACCCGTCGGGAACTGCGGCAGGAAGTATTCGCCGAGGCGGACGGTAACGTTACAGCGCCTTGCGATCTCCACGCTGTTTTCCAGCGCTTCGGGGATATCGGAGAAGAGGTCACACATCTCCTCCTCGCTGCGCATGTACTGTTGAGCGGAGTAATTACGCGGCCGTTTCGGATCGTCGAGCGTGAAGCCATCGTGGATCGCAACGCGAATTTCGTGAGCGTCAAAATCTCCCGGCTCGAGGAACCGCACATCGTTTGTCGCGACAACGGGCAGACCGCGTTCTTCCGCAAGTGCGACCGCCGCATGCAGATAGCTCTCTTCGTCCTGGCGACCGGTGCGGATCAGCTCCAGATAATAACGATCCGGGAAATACTCTTCATAAAACGAGACGCATTGATCCACCAGCGCGCCATTGCCGCGCAGCAGGCATTTACCGACATCCCCCATGCGGCCGCCAGAGATCAGCAGCAGCCCTTCGTTCAGCTCCGCCAGCCAGTCCCTGTCGATCCACGGGCCCAGCGCACCATATCCGCGCTGATAGGCTTTTGAGATAAGCAGAGTGAGGTTTTGATAGCCCGTGTTGTTCATCGCCAGCACGGAGATTTGCGTCATTTCATCGCCGATGAGATCGCTCTGCACATGAAAATCTGCGCCGACGATAGGCTTCATCCCCGCGCCGTGCGCCGTTCCGTAGAACTTCACCAGGCCACACAGGTTGGTAAAATCGGTGATCGCCAGCGCGGGCATGCCAAGGGAGGCCGCCTTTTTTACCAGCGGCCCGGTCTTCGCCAGCCCATCGATCATGGAGTAGTCGCTATGCACCCGCAGGTGTACGAAACGTGGTTCAGCCATCTTCAGATTCCGCGTTACTTAATTGCTTGCGTATTGATTCAGGACACCCGTCCCAGCGCGCGTTTCACCGGGCCAAAACTGCGCCGATGGTGTTCGGTTGCGCCATGTTCAGCCAGCCTTTCCAGATGGAAAGGTGTGGGATACCCCTTATGCTGGGCGAAACCATACTGAGGGTAAGTGAGATCCAGCGCGGCCATTTCGGCGTCGCGCGTCACTTTGGCAATAATAGAAGCTGCGCTAATTTCTGCGACCCGGCTATCGCCTTTTACGACCGCCATTGAAGGCATGGACAATGCCGGACAGCGGTTGCCGTCAATCAGGACATATTCCGGTGAAATTTTCAGGCCTGCTACCGCTCGCTGCATCGCCAGCATCGTAGCATGCAAAATATTCAGCTCGTCTATTTCATGCGGTTCAGCGCGTCCCAGGCTCCAGGCCAGCGCCTTCTCCTGAATCTCACTAAACAGCGCCAGACGGCGCTTTTCAGACAATTTTTTAGAGTCGTTCAGCCCGACGATCGGCCGAGCCGGATCGAGGATCACCGCAGCGGTCACCACGGCCCCCACTAACGGACCACGACCTACTTCATCCACGCCCGCCACAAGGCGAGTGTGAGGATAAACAAATTCCATCATTTTGCTAGCTCCAGCACCGCATCAGCCGCTTGCTCATCAGCATTACAGCGGATCAATTGATGCAGTTCGCGGAAGGTATCGTGCATCTGGTGGCTGGTCTTGCCGTTGGCGAGCAGCGGCAGTAGTGCATCGGCAAGCGCCTGCGGCTGGCACTCATCCTGCAGCAGCTCTTTCACCAGCTCGCGCCCGGCAAGCAGGTTTGGCAGGGAGACATAATCCGTTTTCACCAGACGTTTTGCCAGCCAGAAAGTGAACGGCTTCATACGATAACCGACCACCATAGGACATTTCGCCAGCATGCATTCCAGCGCCGCCGTACCGGAGGCCAGCAGCGCGGCATCGCTCGCATACATCGCTTCCCGCCCTTTACCGTCCAGAAGACAGACGTGAAGATCCGGGGCGACTTCCGCTTTGATGCGCTCAAACTGCTCGCGGCGTTTGGCATTCACCAGCGGAACAACCACTTCAAGATCCGGATAGGTCTGGCGAAGAATTTGCGCTGTTTTGAGGAAATCGGCGCTCAGCATCTCCACTTCTGCACCACGGCTGCCTGGCAGCAGTGCCAGACAGTGCACATCATGCGGGATGCCCAGCGCGTCGCGCGCCGCGTTTTTATCCGGATCCAATGGCATCGCATCCGCCATAGTATGACCGATAAAACGGCACGGAACATTAAATCTGTCGTAAAACGCTTTTTCGAAAGGCAGGAAAGCCAGCACCAGGTTGGTGGACCGTCCGATTTTGAAAACGCGTTTCTGTCGCCACGCCCAGACGGACGGACTGACGTAGTGAATGGTTTTAATGCCCTGCTTTTTCAGATTCCCTTCGAGGGTAATGTTGAAATCAGGTGCATCGATACCGACAAACACATCGGGTTTGAGTTCGGTAAAGCGACGGGTAAGATCGGCACGTATGTGCAGCAAACGGCGTAGCCGCCCCAGCACCTCAACGATGCCCATCACGGCCAGCTCTTCCATTTCATACCAGGCTTCACAGCCTTCGGCCTGCATCAGCGGGCCAGCAACGCCGACAAAGCGAGCATTGGGTACACGTGCCTTAAGCGCGCGGATGAGACCGGCACCAAGAATATCGCCGGAGGTTTCTCCGGCGACCAGGGCTATCGTAAGCGGACGACTGTCGACCATTAACGAATCAGACCCCTTGTTGAACGGTCAAAGAATTCCATGAACGCGTTCACTTCCGGGTGCTTATTCGCCAGCTCGGCAATTTCCGGCTTCGCCTCTTCCAGCGTTTTACCGCTACGGTACAGCAGTTTGTACGCGTTGCGGATAGCAGTAATCGCTTCGCGGCTAAAACCACGACGCTTGAGGCCTTCGATGTTCACGCCAAACGGCGTGGCATGGTTGCCCTGCGCAATCACATACGGTGGGACGTCCTGCGCCACACCGGAGCATCCGCCAACCATCACGTGCGCACCAATGATGCAGAACTGATGGACTGCGGTCATGCCGCCAATAATTGCGAAGTCATCAACCGATACGTGTCCCGCCAGCGTTGCGTTGTTGGCAAGAATACAGCGGTCACCCACAGTACAGTCGTGCGCAATATGCGCATTAACCATAAACAGGTTATCGCTGCCCACCTTCGTCAACCCACCACCCTGTACTGTTCCACGATGAATGGTGACGCTTTCGCGAATACGGTTACGATCGCCAATTTCCAGACGGGTCGACTCACCAGCATATTTCAGATCCTGGTTAACTTCGCCGATGGAAGCGAACTGATAGATCTCGTTATTGCAGCCAATGGTCGTGTGACCATTCACGACAACGTGAGATTTCAGTACTGTACCCTCACCAATTTCGACATGGGGTCCAACAATACAAAACGGGCCAATGTGGACGTTAGCACCAATGATGGCACCGGTTTCCACAATAGCGGTAGGATGAATAAAGGCGGATTTATCAATCACGTATCAGGACTCCCGGCTACGAGCACACATCATCGTCGCTTCACAAACAACTTTGCCGTCAACCAGCGCTACGCCTTTGAAGCGAGTCAGGCCACGACGCGTTTTTTCAAAAGTGACTTCCATGATCATCTGATCACCAGGCACGACAGGGCGCTTAAAGCGCGCTTCATCAATACCCGCGAAGTAATACAGCTCACCTGGCTCCAGTTTGCCGACGCTTTTAAACGCCAGAATACCGGTAGCCTGAGCCATCGCTTCCAGAATCAACACACCCGGGAAGATAGGCTTACCAGGGAAGTGCCCCTGGAAGAACGGCTCGTTCACGGAAACATTTTTCACTGCGCGCAGAAAACGACCTTCTTCAAAATCCAGCACACGGTCTACCAGCAGAAACGGGTAGCGGTGCGGCAGAAGTTCTAAAATCTCTTCAATATGCAGAGTATGAGTGTCAGTAGTCAAAATACTCTTCCTGTCAAAATATACTGATAACAATAATAACACGGCCTGCCGGTTTATTAGAAAGCCGACAGGCCGGGAAAAATAGCGTTCAACGGATGACGCTTAATCTTGTTGATCGATCTTACGCTCAAGAGACTTGAGGCGCTTGCTCATATCATCAATGTTCATCACCAGAGCTGCTGTTTTACGCCATACCTTGTTGGGTTGTAGCGGAATGCCTGAGGAGTAGACGCCAGGTTCAGTGATAGGACGCATTACCATGCCCATTCCCGTCACGGTGACCTTGTCGCATATTTCCATATGGCCATTAATCACGCTCGCACCGCCAATCATGCAATAACGGCCAATTTTCAGGCTGCCTGCCATGATGACGCCACCCGCAACCGCGGTATTGTCGCCAATCACAACGTTATGCGCAATCTGGCACTGGTTATCGATGATAACACCATTGCCAATGATCGTGTCGTCAAGTGCGCCACGGTCAATGGTGGTACAGGCACCGATCTCCACGCGATCGCCAATAATAACGCGACCAAGCTGCGGGATCTTAACCCAGTTACCGCGATCGTTAGCGTAACCAAAGCCATCAGAACCAATGACGGTACTGGACTGGACGAGGCAATTTTCGCCAATTTCAACATCATGATAAACGGACACGTTGGCCCATAAACGGGTCCCGGCGCCGATTTTCGTATTTTTCCCAACGAAGCAACCCGGGCCAATGACGGCGTTATCGCCCAGCACAACGCCGGATTCGATAACCGCATTCGCGCCAACGGCGACGTTGTTACCCAGCTTAGCCGTCGGATCAATCGCTGCGCTGGCAGCAATGTTCTGGGCCGGCTGCGGCGTGGTATCAAGAATTTGAGCCATGCGTGCATACGTCAGGTAGGGGTTTTTCACTACCAGCGCGCTTACAGCGGCAAATGGAAGATCGTCCTGCGTCAGAACAACAGCTGACGCCTGGCATTGAGCCAGTTGCTCACGGTACTTAGGGCTTACCATGAAGGTAATCGTGCCAGCTTTAGCAGATTGCATGGACGCAACAGCGGTGATGACGATATCGCCATCACCGTGTAATTCTGCATCCAACTGCTGAGCTAAATCAGCCAGTCGAATTGAAGGCATTACTTATTTAACCTGTTTCAGAACATCAGCGGTGATGTCTTTAACATCTTTGCTGTTATAAGCAACGGCGTTCGCATCAACAACCAGATCGATGCTCTGATCGGCAGCCACTGCTTTAACAGCAGTCTGAATGCGAGTTACCAGCTTGCCGCGTTCTTCGTTAGAACGACGCTGACGATCCTGCTCGAAAGCCTGCGCTTTCTGGGAGAACGTCTGGCGCTGAGCCATTACGTCTTTTTCCAGTTTGCTGCGGTCGCTTGCTTTCATGGTAGAACCATCACGCTGCAGACGCTGCATTTTGGACTGAAGATCGTTTTCCATACCCTGCAGTTCGCTTGCACGGCCTTTGAATTCGTTTTCCAGAGTCGCAGAAACACCCGTTTTCTGTGCAACCTGCTGGAACAAATTACCCATGTTGACGATTGCAATTTTGTCTGCTGCCTGAGCAGAAGTTGCCATCGCTAAACCGAGACCTGCAGCTAATAACCACTTTTTCACAATTAACTCCTTACCATCCCATTGGCACCAGAAGGTACCGTTCTTTGCGTGGCAAGGCGACCGTTTTACCGATCGCCAGTTGTCAGCGCTACACTGCCAACGCATTCCTTTGCTGCGGATTATTACCAGGTTTTACCAATGTTAAACTGGAATTGCTCCGACTTATCTCCATCATATTTCTTAAACGGCTGGGCGTAAGAGAAGACCAACGGCCCCAGCGGTGACATCCATTGTAATGCGATACCGGCAGACATGCGAATATTGCTCGGATCGCTATAATCTGGAACACCTGCCGCACGCATCTGGGCCGTATTCTGCCAGTTGGTATCCCATACCGTACCGGCATCCCAGAAGAAGGACGTACGGACAGAGTTCGCGTATTTATCACTGATAAACGGCGTTGGTGTGATGAACTCCAGACTGGCCACCGCCATCGCGTTACCGCCCACCGCATCATCAGAGCTACAGACTTCGGAGGAGGAAGACTTATCGCAGTTGTCTTTGTCGTTCCCGCCGTAGTAGACCGCTTTCGGACCAATGTTATTGGACTGGAAGCCACGAACGGTGCTGGAACCACCCGCATAGAAGTTTTCATAGAACGGCATCTCTTTGCCGCCCAGACCATCGCCATAGCCCCAACGGGTACGACCCAGAACCACCCACTTGTGATCGTCATCGATTGGGAAGTAGGACGCAGTATCCAGCGTGACCTTATAGAACTCGTTATCGGAACCCGGCACGGTAACTTTACCGTTCAGGTTGACGCGAGAACCTTCCGTTGGGAAGTAACCACGGTCAAGGCGGTTATAGGTCCAGCCGTAGTTAAAGGTGAAGTCATCCGCAGCGAAACCGTTGTTATCACTGGACGTACTTGCCGACTGGCCAATAGAGTCCAGGTAACGCCACATTGCCACCTGCGGTTGCATGTTGGACAGGTCGTTATGCACATAACCTAAGCCCGCACGCAGGGTGTTGTATTCGTTAATCGGGAAGCCAAGCGTACCGTCTACACCGTAACTCTTGTTGGTGTAAGAAGACAGATCCGCATCATC
This sequence comes from Enterobacter sp. HG048, assembly GCF_024702055.1. Classification (NCBI taxonomy): domain Bacteria; kingdom Pseudomonadati; phylum Pseudomonadota; class Gammaproteobacteria; order Enterobacterales; family Enterobacteriaceae; genus Enterobacter; species Enterobacter sp. HG048. Next base: position 63,295 of record NZ_JANLIZ010000020.1, on the reverse strand, counting down.
TGCTTTAAAGTCGTTATAGAAGATACGACCGCCCAGGCTCACACCGTCTACGGTGAAGTACGGGTTCGTCACAGAGAACTCAGAGTAGGTCTGATAGTCGTTTTTGGTGCCGTTAATACCGACAGAGTAGCCCGTACCCAGCCAGTTATCCTGCTGCACGCCGACCTGGAAGCTTACGCCGCTTTCAGTACCGTAGCCCACACCGAAGTTGAAGCTACCGGTGTTACGCTCTTTCACTTTATAAACAACATCAACCTGATCCGGGCTGCCCGGTACGCGCTGGGTATCGGTATCCACCGTTTCAAAATAGCCCAGACGGTTCAGACGCTCTTTACCCTGATCAACGAGGTCGCTACCCAACCATGCGCCTTCCATCTGACGCATTTCGCGACGCAGAACGGAATCTTTGGAGGTGTCGTTACCAACGAAGCGGATCTTACGCACGTAGAAACGGTTGCCCGCATCAACATTCACGTGCAGCTTAACGGTTTTATCCGCGTCATTGATTTCCGGCTGAGTCTGTACGCGCGGATAGGCATAACCATAGCGGCCGAGCAGCTTCTTAATGCTGTCTTCCATTTTGGTTACTTTGGAACCGCTGTACAGGTCGCCCGGCTGAATTTTGGTCAGCGATTCGATTTCAGCAGAATGCCCCGCCAGGTTACCACTCACTTCAACACCAGAAAGCTTGTATTGCTCGCCTTCAGTGATGTTAACCGTAATGTAGATGCCTTTCTTGTCCGGAGTCAGACTGACCTGAGTCGAGTCGATGTTGAAACGCGCATAGCCACGATCGAGATAGTAACTGCGCAGGGTTTCAAGGTCGCCCGCCAGTTTCTGTTTCTGGTATTTGCGATCGCCTACCACGTTCCACCATGGCACTTCATCGCGCAGCTGGAAGGTGGAGATCAGTTCGTCGGTGCTGAACGCGTGGTTGCCGACAATGTTGATCTGCTGGATCTTCGCAGAAACACCTTCCTGGAAGACAAGCTTCAGGTCAACACGGTTACGTGGCAGCGGAGTGACAACCGCTTTCACGCTGGCGCTGTATTTACCGACGCTGTAATAGAAGTCTTCCAGACCTTTTTCAATGTCTGAAAGGGTTGTACGGTCCAGGGATTCACCCACACGAACACCCGATGCTTCAAGGTTCTGCTTGAGCATGTCATCTTTCACCGACTTGTTGCCGGAGAAAGTGATACTGGCGATCGTTGGACGTTCTTTTACCTGCACCAGCAGCGTATCACCATCGCGCAGGACGCGGACATCCTCGAAGTTGCCAGTGGCAAACAGAGCACGGATGGTGTTACTGATATCATCATCATTGACCGTATCGCCGGGGCGTACAGGCATACTGAGGAGGGCCGCACCAACGGCGACACGCTGGAGGCCTTCGAAATGAATATCTTTCACTACGAACCCGTCAGCACCGTATACGGTGGCGCTGCTAAACAGCAGCGACGCTATGAGCAACTTTTTCATCGCCATCGTTATTATGCGTTCTTCCTAACACTCTCTTACAACCGAGAGAAATCATTGAAAAGTGCAAGCCCCATTAACAGCACCAGCAAAATCGAGCCAATGCGATAACTAAAGTCTTGAACTCGCTCGGATACCGGTCCGCCTTTTAGCTTTTCAATCGCTAAAAACAGCAGATGACCCCCGTCTAAAACGGGAAGCGGGAACAGGTTGATTATCCCAAGGTTCACGCTAATGAGCGCGAGGAACATGAGATAGTAAATCACCCCGAATTCCGCTGACATCCCAGCCCCCTGAGCAATCGAAATTGGCCCACTGAGGTTGTTCAGTTTCACATCACCGGTTATCAATTTCCCCAACATGTTGACCGTCAGCTTCATCAGTTGCCATGTTTTATCCGTGGCTTCAAGGATGGCGCTGAACGGCCCATACTGGCGTATTGTCTTGTACTCATCTGGCAGCGGGATCACTTTTGGCACAACGCCTGCAAACCCTTCTGCCTTTTTGCCGACCGACTTCGAATCCGGGATCAGCGTCAGCGAAAGCGGACTGCCCTGCCTTTCAACTTCCAGCGCGAGAGACGTTCCCGGATTATCGCGCACCAGAGTAACAAAGGTCATCCACTCTGTTAATGGCTGACCATCGACTTTAACGATCCTGTCGCCCGCTTGCAAACCTGCTTTGCTCGCCGCCGAATTTGCCTGTACTTCGGCTAATACCGGCTCGATCTGCGCGCCGCGTGGACGAATGCCCAGCGCAGCGACGGGATCCTCTTTGTCTGGCTCGAAACGCCAGTGACGTAAATCAAGTACTTTGTCCTGACGCGTATCTGAACCAAACGGCGATACGCTGATGGTGGTCTGCGGATCGCCAATTTTGGCTACCAGCTGCAGTCGCACGGCATCCCAATCAGGGGTTTCGATGCCATCAATCGCTTTAAGTTCCATCCCGGATGTAATTTGCGCACTCGCCGCGATGGAGTTGGGGGCAATTTCACCTACCACAGGACGTACGCCAGGGACGCCGATGATAAACACCAGCCAGTAAGCAAAAATCGCAAAGATGAAGTTGGCTACCGGTCCGGCAGCGATGATGGCAGCGCGTTGTCCAACGGTTTTATTGTTGAATGCGCTGTGTCGCAGCTCAGGAGCGACAGGCTCGACGCGTTCGTCGAGCATTTTGACGTAGCCGCCCAGCGGGATAAGGGCGATGACAAATTCCGTGCCGTGGCGGTCGGTGCGCGTCCAGAGTGATTTCCCAAAACCGATGGAAAATCGCTCTACGCGCACGCCACAGCGGCGAGCAACCCAGAAATGGCCAAATTCATGCACGGTAATCAGTACACCCAGTGCAACAATGAACGCCGCCAGATTCCAGAGAATGCTCAGCATAAAACCTTCCGTTAAATCGTCCCGAATACCAGTAAAAGCAAACACGCAAACACTGGAACAGCCGCTGTCAGGCTATCAATGCGATCCAGTATACCGCCATGCCCTGGAATTAGATGTCCGCTGTCCTTAATACCTGCTTCACGCTTAAACATACTTTCGGTTAAATCACCGAGCACGGAGGCAAGCGCAGCAAAAATCGAGCACACCAGCAGTATTGAAGGTGCCACTTCAAGATTCGCCCAGACGCCGTAGCCCCAGGAGATGATCGCTGCCGTAAACAGGCCGCCGATGAATCCTTGCCAGGTTTTGCCCGGAGAAACCTTCGGTGCCAGCTTATGTTTGCCAAACAGTTTACCAAACATATAGGCCCCGGAGTCAGCCCCCCAGACCAGAATCATCACATAAAGCAGCCAGATCGCACCGCTGTAGTGGTTTTCGTCGTAGTGCCAGGCCCGCAGCGCAACCATACCCCAGAAAAAAGGAATAATGGTGAGCAAGCCAAAAATCAGTCGCAGCACTTTTGAATTACGCCATAATGCCGCGGACCCCGGATAAAAAAGAACCAGCAGCAGCGCTGCAACCCACCAGGCCAACGATATCCACAAGGAACCGGCAACCAGGGGCTGGTGAATATCATGGTGATATTCAGGCAACGTAAACAGCATTATGGCCAGGATAAAGCCACAAAGTACCGCAAGCCATACTCGCTGAGTGCGCGAGGTAAAGCCGCTAAACTGTCCCCATTCCCACGCGGCCAGCATGCACACCACCAGCGTGACAATAGCGAATCCCACCGGGGGCAGTAAAAACAGCGCCGCAATGACAATGGGTATTAATACAAAAGCGGAAATCAGGCGATACTTCAGCAAAAGCTACCCCCATCAGGCGTTGTCGCCACCAGGCTCGGTGCCGCCGAAACGACGCTCTCGATTGGCAAAGGCATGCAGCGCACCTTCAAAGTCTTGTTCATCAAAATCGGGCCAAAGAACATCCGTAAAGTAAAGTTCGGCATAGGCAATTTGCCATATCAAAAAGTTACTTATGCGATGTTCCCCCCCTGTCCTAATTACCAAATCCACAGGTGCCTGTTCATTCATGCAGATTTGCTTGCTCAGCGCCTCTTCATCAATTTGGTCGGGTCTCAACAGCCCTTCCTGAACCTGTTCGGCCAGATGCCGAACGCCCTGGATAATATCCCAGCGTCCGCCGTAATTCGCCGCAATATTCAGCGTCAGACCGGTATTGTTCTCCGTCAGCGCTTCTGCTTTACGAATCCGTTCCTGCAAACGTGAGTTAAAACGACTGGTATCGCCAATGATACGCAGGCGGACGTTGTGGCGGTGCAGGCTTTTTACTTCGCTGTCTAGGGCCCACACAAACAATTCCATCAACGCAGTCACTTCCTGCAGAGGACGATTCCAGTTTTCACTGCTAAAAGCATAGAGCGTTAACGCATCAATGCCGTTGTTGGCGGCAAAAGAAACGGCGCGGCGAACGGATTTCGCCCCCGCTTTATGCCCAAAGGCTCGTATCTTCCCTTGTCTTTTCGCCCAGCGGCCATTGCCATCCATAATGATTGCTACATGACGGCAGCCATGAGCTGGCAAATTTTCGCTTATTGGTTGATTCGCAGACAACATAACGCGTTTTTTGTCCCTGAAAAGGATTTAACGGTACTCAGGAATACTGAAGCCTATACATAAAAAAGCCGTGTCAAACCACGGCTCACCTGACCACATTAAGTCAAATACCTGCGATCAGGTGGCGCAGACTATATCACTGAAGCCCAACGCTAACAAATAGCACGACGACTAGTGCTTGCTTTATCACCAGCTTGCGAGACGTGTCACCTGTTGGCGTGCAATATTACGCGCAGCTGCATCCACCGCCAGCACCTCTTCCACGCTTTGTGGTTCGCGCAAATCCATCATGTCCAGTACCGATAAATTAAGCGATGCGATATCGGTGAAACGAATTTGCTGATTCAGAAATGCCTCAACGGTAATTTCATTGGCTGCATTAAGTGCCGTCGTCGCCGCCTGCCCGTGGTCAAAGGCATTCATCGCAAGCTTCAGACAAGGATAGCGGTCATAGTCTGGTTCACTGAACGTCAGGGAACTTAGCTTGCAGAAATCAAGCGGCTTCACGCCGGATTTCACTCGATTTGGCCACGCCATTGAATGGGCAATTGGCGTACGCATGTCCGGCTCGCCCAGCTGTGCCAGCACGCTGCCATCCTGGTAACGCACCATCGAGTGAATCACCGATTGCGGGTGAATCAGTACTTCCATCTGTTTCGCTGACGCATTAAACAGCCAGCGCGCTTCAATGTATTCCAGACCTTTGTTCATCATGGTGGCAGAATCAACGGAAATTTTACGCCCCATCGACCAGTTCGGATGACGGCACGCCTGATCGGGTGTCATTGCACGCAGTTCAGACAGTGGCGTTTCACGGAATGGGCCACCAGACCCGGTAAGCAGGATAGACACTACGCCATTCTGCTCCAGGTCAGCGTACCCCAGGTTCTGTTGAAAAGGTTGCGGTAAACTCTGAAAAATCGCGTTGTGTTCGCTGTCGACCGGCAAAAGACGCGCCCCACGCTGCTTCACCGCCTCCATGAACAGGCGTCCGCAGGTGACCAGCGACTCTTTATTGGCCAGCAGAACATCCTTACCGGCATCAATCGCGGCAAGCGTGGGCAGCAGCCCTGCCGCGCCGACAATGGCCGCCATCACCTGATCCACCTCATCCAGCGCCGCCATCTCGCAGGCCGCCTGCTGGCCGCTCAGCACCTCGGTTCGACTGCCCTTTTCACGCAGCTGTGCTTTCAGCAGACGCGCGCTCTCTTCGTCATCCATCACCGCATAGCGGGGCGCAAACTCCAGGCACTGCTCGACCATTCGCTGCACATTCTTACCGGCGACCAGCGCTGTCACGGTGTAAAGTTCAGGATTATGGCGAACGACGTCGAGAGTGCTGCAACCGATAGAGCCGGTTGAGCCGAGGAGTGTTAAATGCTTCATGAGATGCCCGAAAAAAGTTAGACCAGATAAAAGCAAAACGCCGCCAGCAAGACCCGAAGTCCCTCTGAACGGCGTTTATCAGTGTACGACAGAAATCAGAACTGCATCAGTTCCGCTTCTTTTTCTGCCAGCGCCGCATCAATTTTCTTGATGGCCGCGTCGGTCATTTTCTGAATGTCGTCCTGAGAACGACGATCGTCATCTTCGCTGATCTCTTTTTCTTTCAGCAGCGCTTTCACTTTATCGTTCGCGTCGCGACGTACGTTACGCACGGATACACGACCCTGCTCAGCTTCGCCACGAACCACTTTGATCAGGTCTTTACGACGTTCTTCCGTCAGCGGAGGCAGTGGAACGCGGATGTCTGCGCCCGCAGAGCTTGGGTTCAGTCCGAGGTCAGAGGCCATAATCGCTTTCTCAACGGCCGGGCTCATAGAGCGGTCGAACACGTTGATTTTCAGCGTACGGGTATCTTCCACCGTGACGCTCGCCAGCTGACGCAGAGGCGTTGGCGTACCGTAGTATTCTACAATGATGCCATCCAGCAGGCTCGGGGACGCACGGCCAGTACGGATTTTGCTGATTTGGTTTTTGAACGCTTCTACGCATTTGTCCATGCGTACTTCAGCATCTTTTCTGATGTCGTTAATCACGTTACGAATCCTTGAAAACTTGTCTCAGGCAGACTATCCGCCAGCACAGCGCTACAGGTGTGCTAAGTATAGTCGCGTTTAATTCATGACAACGCCAAAGGCGCGCCCGGGTAAGATACCACTACAAAATAAAGCGGAATCTTACCTGTATTTATCGTTAACGGAAATTATTCCGTGATCAAAGTGCCTTCTTTTTCGCCCATGACCACGCGACGCAGTGCGCCAGGTTTGTTCATGTTGAAGACACGGATCGGCAGTTTGTGGTCGCGAGCCAGCGTGAAGGCGGCAAGATCCATCACTTTCAGCTCTTTATCCAGCACTTCGCTGTAGCTCAGCTGATCGTACATGGTGGCAGAAGGATCTTTTGCCGGGTCGGCAGTAAACACGCCGTCTACTTTGGTCGCTTTCAGCACCACATCGGCTTCGATCTCGATACCGCGCAGGCAGGCAGCGGAATCGGTCGTAAAGAACGGGTTACCCGTACCGGCGGAGAGGATCACCACGCGGTTGTTGCGCAGCAGGCTGATGGCTTCCGCCCAGCTGTAATTATCGCATACGCCATTCAGGGGAATCGCGGACATCAGGCGGGCGTTCACATAAGCGCGATGCAGCGCGTCACGCATTGCCAGGCCATTCATCACGGTTGCCAGCATACCCATGTGGTCGCCCACAACGCGGTTCATCCCTGCTTTCGCCAGACCAGCACCACGGAAAAGGTTGCCACCGCCAATGACCACGCCAACCTGGATGCCCAGTTCGACCAGTTCTTTGATTTCCTGTGCCATGCGATCAAGGATGCTTGCGTCAATACCGAAGCCTTCCGATCCCTGCAGCGCTTCGCCACTCAGCTTAAGCAGAATGCGTTTGTACACGGGTTTTGCATTGGTAGCCATGTTTCTTTCCTGAGACTGTCAACGATTAAGATGGGGTTAATTCTGGCGACATGATATGCCGCAAATCAGCACAGCGATACTGGAGCCTGTCTGATTTCCTGTGACGGGTGACAAAAAGAAGCCGCCCTCAGGCGGCTCCTTTTCAATCATTAAGACTGCTTGGACATTGCAGCAACTTCTGCTGCGAAGTCAGTCTCAACTTTCTCGATGCCTTCGCCCACTTCGAAGCGGATGAAGCCAGTTACGTCAGCGTTGTGCTCTTTCAGCAGCTGAGCAACAGACTTGCTTGGGTCCATTACGAATGGCTGGCCAGTCAGAGAAACTTCGCCGGTGAATTTCTTCATGCGGCCTTCAACCATTTTCTCTGCGATTTCTTTTGGCTTACCAGACTGCATCGCGATGTCCAGCTGAACCTGGTACTCTTTCTCTACCACTTCAGCAGACACGTCTTCTGGCTTAACGAATTCTGGTTTGCTTGCAGCGATGTGCATAGCCAGCTGTTTAACCAGCTCTTCGTCTGCACCTTTAGCCGCAACCAGAACACCGATACGTGCACCGTGCTGGTAAGAGCCCAGAACGTCGCCTTCCAGAGAAGATACGCGACGGATGTTGATGTTCTCACCGATTTTAGCAACCAGCGCAACACGTTCTTCTTCGAACTGTGCTTTCAGAACTTCAACGTCAGTGATTTTACCAGCAACAGCTGCGTCCAGAACTTTGTTAGCAAATGCCTGGAAACCACCATCTTTAGCAACGAAGTCAGTCTGGCAGTTAACTTCCAGAATGATGCCGTAGTTGCCGTCGATCTTAGTGATGATCACGCCGTCAGCAGCAACGTTGCCTGCTTTTTTAGCTGCTTTGATCGCACCGGATTTACGCATGTTTTCGATTGCCAGCTCTATGTCGCCGTTCGCTTCAGTCAGCGCTTTTTTGCAATCCATCATGCCTGCGCCAGTACGCTCGCGCAGCTCTTTTACCAGGGATGCGGTAATTTCAGCCATTCTTAAATCCTCGGGAGATGTGAACTGCCCGGCCGGGGGCCAAACAGTGTAAATTGAAAAAAGGGGCCGGTAATGGGCCCCTATTCATACACGGTACTAATAAGGGGTAAAACCTTATTATTCAGCTTCTACGAAGCTTTCTTCCGCCTGAGAAGCCAGATCCTGGGAACGGCCTTCACGAACGGTAGCAGCTACAGCGCTCAGGTACAGGCTAACAGCACGGATTGCGTCGTCGTTACCCGGGATAACGAAGTCAACACCGTCCGGATCGGAGTTGGTATCAACGATAGCGAACACCGGGATACCCAGGTTGTTAGCTTCTTTGATTGCGATGTGCTCGTGGTCTGCATCGATTACGAACAGCGCGTCTGGCAGGCCGCCCATATCTTTGATACCGCCCAGGCTGTTTTCCAGCTTGTCCAGTTCACGAGTGCGCATCAGCGCTTCTTTCTTAGTCAGCTTGTCGAAAGTACCGTCCTGAGACTGGGTTTCCAGATCTTTCAGGCGTTTGATGGACTGACGAACAGTTTTCCAGTTGGTCAGCATGCCGCCCAACCAGCGATGGTTCACGAAGAACTGGTCGCAGCTGTTAGCAGCATCTTTCACAGCTTCGCTTGCAGCGCGCTTAGTACCAACGAACAGAATCTTACCTTTACGGGAAGAGATCTTGTTCAGCTCAGCCAGGGCTTCGTTGAACATTGGTACAGTTTTCTCAAGGTTGATGATGTGAACTTTGTTACGTGCGCCGAAGATGAAAGGCTTCATTTTCGGGTTCCAGTAACGGGTCTGGTGACCAAAGTGAACACCAGCCTTGAGCATGTCGCGCATGGAAACAGTTGCCATGTTTAAAACCTCTATATTGAAAGTTGGGGTTATGCCTCCACGTATCCCATATTACCGACCCCGAAGGGCACCCCGGAATATGTGCCGATACGTGTGTGTTGTTACACAAAGTGAGATTTGTCGCTCCCGTCCAGCCTGTGTATCTGAGATGAATCGGAAGTCCGGCGCGCTTTATACCACAAAACACGACCAGAAACCAACTGTTGTTGGCGTAGTGTGCTGTTAATGATTCTCAATTTGGCACGGAGCGTGCCTGACTGATACCATTGACGACACTTAGACTAGTATTGTCGAAAAAATCGACACCGATGGACAGATTACATGGCTATCTCTATTAAGACACCTGAAGAAATTGAAAAGATGCGCGTCGCCGGTCGTCTGGCCGCGGAAGTGCTGGAAATGATCGAGCCGTTCGTGAAGCCGGGCGTCAGCACCGGTGAACTGGACCGTATCTGTAACGACTATATCGTGAACGAGCAGCACGCGATTTCCGCCTGCCTCGGCTACCACGGTTTCCCGAAATCCGTCTGCATCTCTATTAATGAAGTGGTGTGCCACGGCATCCCGGACGATGAAAAACTGCTGAAAGACGGCGACATCGTCAACATTGACGTGACCGTTATTAAAGACGAGTACCACGGTGACACCTCAAAAATGTTCATCGTTGGCAAGCCGACGATTCTTGGCGAACGTCTGTGCAAAGTGACGCAAGAGAGCCTCTACCTGGCACTGAAAATGGTGAAGCCGGGTATTCGCCTGCGTACCATCGGTGCGGCGATCCAGAAGTTTGTCGAAGCAGAAGGTTTCTCCGTGGTGCGCGAGTACTGCGGTCACGGCATTGGTCGCGTCTTCCATGAAGAACCGCAGGTCCTGCACTATGATGCAGATGACGGCGGCGTGGTGCTGCAAAAAGGCATGACCTTTACCATTGAGCCGATGGTCAACGCGGGTGACTATCGCATCCGTACCATGAAAGACGGCTGGACGGTGAAAACCAAAGACAGAAGCTTGTCTGCGCAGTACGAGCATACTATTGTGGTAACAGACAACGGCTGCGAAATTATGACGTTGCGCAAGGATGACACCATCCCGGCGATACTGACGCACGATGAATGATAAAAAAGCCGGCAAATGCCGGCTTTTTTAATGGCTATAGCTTTTTCTTATGGGTGGCGCACGATGAGTAATCTTTTACCCGAACAGTATGCTAACACAGCACTTCCCACCCTCCCCGACCAGCCCGATAACCCGGGCGTCTGGCCGTCGCACGAGCTGACCTGCGCGCATATTAAAGCCCATATGGATGTTTTCCATCGCTGGCTGGGCAGCGCCTTCGACGCAGGCGTGTCGGCCGAGCAGCTCATTGAAGCGCGCACCGAATTTATCGACCAGCTCCTGCAGCGCCTGTGGATCGATTACGGGTTTGGGCAAATCAACGACGTTGCGCTGGTTGCCGTCGGGGGCTATGGCCGCGGTGAGCTGCATCCTCTTTCCGATATCGATCTCCTGATCCTAAGCCGCAAAAAGCTGCCGGACGAACAGGCGCAAAAAATTGGCGAACTGCTGACGCTGCTCTGGGACGTAAAGCTGGAAGTCGGCCACAGCGTGCGTACCCTGGAAGAGTGTCTGCTGGAAGGGTTATCGGACCTGACCGTCGCCACCAACCTGATTGAAACGCGCCTGCTGATCGGTGACGTCGCTCTGTTCCTGGAGCTGCAAAAACACATCTTCAGCGATGGCTTCTGGCCGTCAGAAAAGTTCTTCGCCGCGAAGGTCGAGGAGCAAAATCAGCGCCACCAGCGCTACCACGGCACCAGCTATAATCTTGAACCCGATATTAAAAGCAGCCCCGGCGGCCTGCGCGACATCCACACCCTGCAGTGGGTCGCCCGCCGCCATTTTGGCGCCACCTCGATGGACGAGATGGTCGGCTTCGGCTTTTTAACCGAGGCCGAGCGTAACGAGCTGAACGAGTGCCTGCACCTGCTGTGGCGCATCCGGTTTGCTCTGCATCTGGAAGTCACCCGCTACGATAACCGCCTGCTGTTTGACCGCCAGCTCAGCGTGGCTCAGCGCCTGAATTATCAGGGCGAAGGCAACGAGCCGGTTGAGCACATGATGAAGGATTTCTTCCGCGTCACCCGCCGGGTGACCGAGCTGAACCAGATGCTGTTGCAGCTGTTCGACGAGGCCATTCTGGCCCTAACGGCGGACGAAAAACCGCGCCCGATTGATGACGAATTCCAGCTGCGCGGCACGCTTATCGACCTGCGCGACGAAACGCTGTTCATCCGCGAGCCGGAAGCGATTCTGCGGATGTTCTATACCATGGTGCGCAACAGCACCATCACCGGGATCTACTCCACCACCCTGCGTCATCTGCGCCATGCGCGCCGTCATCTGACGCAGCCGCTGTGCTATATCCCGGAAGCGCGCTCGCTGTTCCTGAGCATGCTCCGCCATCCGGGCGCCGTCAGCCGCGGGCTGCTGCCGATGCACCGCCACAGCGTGCTGTGGGCCTATATGCCACAGTGGTCCCACATTGTCGGGCAAATGCAGTTCGATCTGTTCCACGCCTACACGGTGGATGAACATACGATCCGCGTGATGCTCAAGCTGGAAAGCTTTGCGAAAGAAGAGACGCGCTCCCGCCATCCGCTCTGCGTGGAGCTGTGGCCGCGCCTGACCCATCCGGAACTGATCCTGATTGCCGCCCTGTTCCACGATATCGCCAAAGGTCGCGGCGGTGACCATTCGGTGCTGGGCGCGCAGGACGTACTGAAATTTGCCGAACTGCACGGCCTGAACTCGCGTGAAACGCAGCTGGTGGCCTGGCTGGTGCGCCATCACCTGCTGATGTCGGTCACAGCCCAGCGTCGTGACATTCAGGATCCGGAAGTGATCAAGCAGTTCGCGGAAGAGGTTCAGACGGAAAACCGTCTGCGCTATCTGGTCTGCCTGACGGTGGCCGATATCTGCGCCACCAACGAGACCCTGTGGAACAGCTGGAAGCAGAGCCTGCTGCGCGAGCTGTACTTCGCCACCGAAAAACAGCTGCGTCGCGGGATGCAAAACACCCCGGACATGCGCGAGCGCGTGCGTCATCACCAGCTCCAGGCGCTAGCGCTGCTGCGGATGGATAACATTGATGAAGAGGCACTGCATCAGATTTGGGCCCGCTGCCGCGCCAACTATTTTGTCCGCCATAGCCCAAACCAGCTTGCGTGGCACGCGCGGCATCTGCTCAAGCACGATCTATCCCAGCCGATGATCCTGCTGAGCCCGCAGGCCACCCGCGGCGGGACGGAGATTTTCATCTGGAGCCCGGACCGACCTTATCTGTTTGCTGCGGTCTGCGCCGAGCTGGACAGGCGTAACCTGAGCGTTCACGACGCGCAGATTTTCACCACCCGCGACGGCATGGCGATGGATACCTTTATCGTGCTTGAGCCGGACGGCAGCCCGCTCTCGTCGGACAGGCATGAAGGGATACGTTTTGGTCTGGAACAGGCGATTACCCAGCGCAGCTGGCAGCCCCCGCAGCCGCGTCGCCAGCCGGCGAAATTGCGCCACTTTACCGTCGATACCGAGGTCAACTTCCTGCCGACCCACACCGACCGTAAATCGTTCCTGGAGCTGATCGCGCTCGACCAGCCAGGGCTGCTTGCCCGCGTCGGCCAGGTTTTTGCCGATCTGGGAATTTCGCTCCATGGGGCCCGAATTACAACGATTGGCGAGCGAGTAGAAGATTTATTTATAATCGCCACAGCGGACCGGCGTGCCCTTAATAATGACCTGCAGCTTGAAGTGCAACAACGGTTGACAGCAGCCCTCAATCCAAACGATAAAGGGTGATATGTTTTTTAGTGAAATGGAAAGAGTAAACAATGCAGCAGTTACAGAACGTTATTGAGTCCGCTTTTGAGCGTCGCGCCGAGATTACCCCGGCAAATGTGGATACCGTGACCCGTGAAGCGGTAAACCAGGTGATTTCCCTTCTGGATTCCGGCGCGCTGCGCGTGGCAGAAAAAATCGACGGTCAGTGGGTCACTCATCAATGGCTGAAGAAAGCCGTGCTGCTCTCTTTCCGTATCAACGATAACCAGGTTATCGACGGAGCAGAAAGCCGCTACTTCGATAAAGTGCCAATGAAATTCGCTGACTACGACGAAGCGCGTTTCCAGAAAGAAGGCTTCCGCGTGGTACCGCCTGCGGCGGTTCGTCAGGGTGCGTTCATCGCACGCAACACCGTGCTGATGCCATCCTACGTGAACATCGGTGCCTACGTTGACGAAGGCACCATGGTTGATACCTGGGCGACCGTCGGTTCATGCGCGCAGATCGGTAAAAACGTTCACCTGTCCGGCGGCGTGGGCATCGGTGGTGTTCTGGAGCCACTGCAGGCTAACCCGACCATCATCGAAGACAACTGCTTCATCGGCGCGCGCTCTGAAGTGGTTGAAGGCGTGATCGTGGAAGAAGGCTCCGTGATCTCCATGGGCGTTTACATCGGTCAGAGCACCCGTATTTACGACCGTGAAACCGGTGAAGTTCACTACGGTCGCGTTCCGGCGGGCTCCGTGGTGGTTTCCGGCAACCTGCCGTCAAAAGATGGCAAATACAGCCTGTACTGTGCGGTTATCGTGAAGAAAGTGGATGCGAAAACGCGCGGTAAAGTGGGCATCAACGAATTGCTGCGCACCATCGATTAATCGGGTATAACAAAAAGCGGGGGCAACCCCGCTTTTTTTATATCTGAGGGTGGCGAAAATAGATTTTTTCGTTAATTATTCAAAGGTTATGTTGAGATCAAGGGTACCGCTATGTACGATAATCTGAAAAGTCTGGGCATTACCAATCCTGATGAAATTGATCGTTACAGCCTCCGTCAGGAAGCCAATAACGATATTCTGAAAATCTATTTTCACAAGGACAAAGGAGAGTTTTTCGCCAAAAGCGTGAAGTTTAAATATCCACGCCAGCGTAAGACCGTTGTGGCTGACGGTGTAGGACAGGGCTACAAAGAAGTACAGGAAATCAGCCCTAACCTGCGCTATGTGATCGATGAACTCGATCAGATCTGCCAGCGCGACCGCACCGAAGTCGATCTCAAGCGTAAGATCCTTGACGATCTGCGTCACCTTGAAAGCGTTGTAACTAATAAGATCAGCGAAATTGAAGCGGATCTTGAGAAATTAACGCGGAAATAAAAGCAAAGCGGCAATCCTTGATTGCCGTTTTTAGTGTTTGCGCCCTCTCCCCGTGGGAGAGGGATGGGGTGAGGGCACCAGACCGCACTCAGTCATCTTTGCTCGTCAAGTTGCAGCGCCACATACAGCAGCAGCCTGTCGTCAAAGTTTCCCAGATCCAGCCCCGTCAGCTCCGAAATCCGGTTTAACCGATACTCAAGCGTATTGCGGTGAATAAACAGCGCCTTTGAGGTCGCCAGCGGCTGCACGTTATGGCGGAACCACGCCTGCAGCGTCCGGCGCAGCAGGCCGTTGTTGTCCATGGCTTTCAGACGCGCTAATGGCCGCGCCAGCTCATTGGCCTGCCAGCCCCCGCGCAGGCTGTCGAGCAGCACCGGCAGCATCAGATCCTGATAGAAATAGCTGCGGCTCTCCGGCATCCGCTGCTTGCCCACCATCATGGTGGTGCGCGCGGTACGCCAGGAGCGGGCGATACTGCCCGGCCCGGTAAAGTAGTTGCCCAGCGCAACGCGAAAACGCAGCTGACCGTTCTCCTCCATCCGGGAGATCAGCTGCTCCACGCGACGACGATGATCGTCGGCATCCCAGCGGCCGAACGCATTGAGCGCCGGCTTGAGGACCACCATTTCCGTCAGGGAGACTATCGCCACCAGGTTATCGCGCTCCGGCGTCGCCAGCGCATTTTGCAGCTGCTGCAGCTCGGCCATCGCGCTGTCCACGCCAAGCTGGCCGCTATCCACCTCAATGACCGCCACCACGCGCGGCTGATTTAAATCGATCCCCAGACGCTGCGCCCATTCGCTGAGCGCAGGCGTATGCTCTTCCGCCTGAATAAGGTTCATCACCAGCTCTTCACGCAGGCGGCTGTCCTGGGCAAGCAGGTGCATCAGGCGCGACTGCTCCAGCATCATCTCCGCCGTCATACAGACCAGCTCGCCGTATTTTCGCAGTGACTCAGGCTCGCCGGTGAGGCCGATTACCCCCACAATTTCGCCTTCAAGGCGCAGCGGTAAATTGATGCCCTGACGTACGCCGTGCAGGTGTTTCGCTACCGCATCGTCGATATCCACGACCCGCCCCTGAGACAGCACCAGCAGCGCGCCTTCGTGCAATTCCCCAATACGCTCGCGATCGCCGCTGCCAATAATGCGCCCGCGGGCATCCATTACGTTGATATTGGTATCAATGATGCGCATGGTGCGCGCCACGATATCCTGCGCCATTTTGGTATCAAGATGCCAGCCAGCCATGTAACCCTCCCGTGAGCAGAGCTCAAGCATAGGGAAGTTCAGCGACGGCTGCATTGTGCGAATGCACAAAGAGAGAGGGAGAAGTATGGAGTTGTGGCAAGAATCACAGAAACGATAAAGCCCCTGCGAACAGGGGCTTAAGAGAATTACTGCATCAGCAGATAAAGAGAGGTATCACCACGCTGGATATTCAGCGCCAGCACGGAAGGCTTGCTGTCGAGAATTTTGCGCAGTTCAGCGATGTTTTTCACCGGCTGCTGGTTAGCGCCCATGATCACATCGCCTTTTTTCAGACCGATACGGGCTGCCGGTGAATTCGCTTTCACATTGTTCACCACCACGCCTTTGTCTGCGCCTTTATTGCTCATCTCGGCACCTTCAATCCCGCTGAAGATAGTGCTGGAATCCACCTGATTCTGGCTGCTCTGCTGCAGCTCCAGGCTCACGTTAACCGGCTTACCGTCGCGCAGCAGGCCGAGGGTGACTTTACTGCCAATCGGCATCGAGCCCACTTCGGCACGCAGGGCGGCAAAGCTGCTGATCGGCTTACCGTTCAGGGAGGTGATTACATCCCCCGCTTTAATGCCCGCTTTCGCCGCAGATGAATTCGGCATCACCTGGCTGACGAATGCCCCGCGCTGGGCGTCAACCTTCATCGCCTTAGCCAGTTCGGAGTTCAGCTCCGTACCGAGGATACCCAGCTCGCCGCGTTTCACCTGGCCATACTGCACCATCTGCGCGGTCAGGTTTTTCACCATGTTACTCGGGATAGCAAAACCGATACCGATGTTGCCGCCGTCCGGAGCCAGGATCGCGGTGTTGATACCGATCAGCTCACCGTTCAGGTTCACCAGCGCACCGCCGGAGTTACCGCGGTTGATCGCCGCATCCGTCTGGATGAAGTTTTCGTAGTTCTCGGCATTGAGGCCGCTACGGCCCAACGCAGAGACGATACCCGAGGTCACGGTTTCACCCAGACCGAACGGGTTACCGATCGCCACGGTATAGTCGCCCACGCGCAGCGCGTCGGAGTCGGCAATTTTAATCGCCGTCAGGTTTTTCGGATCCTGAATCTGGATCAGCGCGATGTCGGAGCGCGGGTCTTTACCCACCACTTTGGCGTCAAACTTACGGCCATCGCTCAGCTGAACCTTAATGCTGTTCGCGTTATCGACAACGTGGTTGTTGGTGACGACATAGCCTTTTGCCGCATCAATAATTACCCCCGAGCCAAGCGCCATGAATTTCTGCTGCTGGCCGCCGCCCTGGCTGTCATCCCCGGCACCGCCGCCCTGACAGAACGGAGAGCTCTGGAATGGCGAACCGTCCTGGCAGAACGGCGAGTTGTCGCCGAAGAACTGCTGGAAGTTACGCGGCATACGCGGCGTATTGACGGTCGTGCTGCCCTCAACGTTAATACTCACCACCGATGGCATCACTTTTTCGAGCATCGGTGCCAGGCTTGGCATCTGCTGCGCGGTTGCTGCCGACGACGCGGTCTCAGCTGCAGTAGCAGTCAGAGGGGACAGCGCTAAACCTAAACTCAGAGCCAGTGCACTCATTGCTAATGTGGTTTTTTTCATGTTTCTCAATCTCGATTTACAGGTAACGCAAAATTGCTGTGTAACTCAGATTCATTTTATACCGCTTAGTTCCGGCGATAAGTTTATGGAAAAGGTAAAAATTTATTGGCCGTCTTTACAAAACTCCGGCGTTATTCCACCGCCATCAGCTTGCGGTATTCATCCCAGGCATACAAATCCGTCATGCCGCTGATATAGTCCTGGATAAGACGGCAGCGATAATAATATTCCATTACCGGCCATTGGGGAGAGTGGCGTTCCAGCTTGCCAATCGCTTCGACATACGCCAGACGATGCCGGGTAGAGAGTTTTTGATAAAGCCGCGATTCGATAGGTATTCTGCGCACGCGCTCGTGTTCCACCAGTTCGCTGAATTCGTCGACGGACAGCTGGAGCAGCGGGGAATAAATTTCCAGTAACCCACTGATTACCCGATAGCCCTGCAGCTCTAGCTGTTCAACATCCGGGTGGCTGAATACATGCCGCATCGCCACATGTTTATAAAGCTCAAGGAGCTGGCTGAAACTGCTGTCATCTTCCAGCAGCGCGTGGTTGAATTCCCCGCTGAAAATAAGCGGCAAATTATCAATAAAACGCGACGCCGCATACGGCACCAGTTTATTTAATGTATTGACCCGCAAATACATAAAGAACTGGTCTTCCGTACTGCGGCTTAATGTATTTGAGCGCGATTTTTCCCAGGCATTTTCGACAACCTGCGCAAACAGCGAGCCTTTTTCATGGGTGCCCCAGGCCGTATAAAGATGCTGATAAAGCTCCTCGACGCTGAAGATTCTTTTCTCCACGGCATCTTCCAGATCGGCAACGCAATAGGAAATATCATCGGCGGCTTCCATAATCCAGGTCAATGGAAAGCGGCCATTTGCAGTCAATGAAAGTTCTTTACGTAACCGCTCAATATAGGCCTCTTCAGAAAGGTAATAGCCCGGTTTTTTCATGAGATAACTGTGGGACGTGGGCGTATCCCCCATCCACCACGCGGGGCGCGTGTATTTCAGAATGCAGCCGACCTGGGCCCAGGTCAGGTTCATGCGCATCAGGGAATGAACCAGCCGGATCCCCTGCGCGTTGCCCTCGAAGTGACATAAATCCTGGCGCACCTTGCGGCGCAAATCGTTCAGCCCCTCTTCACCTTCACGCAGGCGTAAATCGCGTACGATACAGCGGTCGTCGCTGAGGGGCTGGCTTACCGCATCCGAAGGGAAAAGCCGCTGCTTAAACCAGTCATTGATAGCCGCCTCACCAAAGTGACCAAAAGGCGGGTTGCCGATGTCATGCATCAGGCAGGCCATCTCAACGATGCTCTCGAAGGGCCCCGTCAGCTCGTCCAGACCATAGGTTTCCAGTAAACGCTGCTCTTTGAGACGGCTCAAAATCTCTTTGGCAATATAGCGCCCGACCTGCTGCACTTCCATGGAGTGGGTTAAGCGCGTGCGCACCGCGGCGTTACGCTCCAGCGGGAACACCTGAGTTTTTTGCTGCAGACGTCGGATGGCTGGCGAGTTAATGATCCGCCCGCGATCGCTTTCGAAGATACGCAGGATCTCATGTTCGCTCTTGTCGCCCTGCGGCGAACGGAAACGTCGGTGCCAGTTAATTTTGGTGCGAAAATCGATTGGTGACATGTGCTCCCCCGCGTGAGAATGCGTTTCCCCTTAACCGCATGATAGACTATGCATCTTAACAAGGCACATCGCGAGTAAATCTATGAAAATCGGCATTATTGGTGCAATGGAAGAAGAAGTTACGCTGCTGCGTGACAAAATTGAGAACCGTCAGACCCTCTCTCTGGGGGGTTGTGAGATCTACACCGGCCAGCTGAACGGTGTTGACGTGGCTCTGCTGAAATCAGGCATCGGTAAAGTGGCTGCTGCGCTGGGTGCAACCCTGCTGCTTGAGCGCTGCAAGCCGGACGTGATCGTGAATACCGGCTCTGCGGGCGGCCTGGCGCCGACGCTGAAAGTGGGCGATATCGTTGTCTCCGACGAAGCGCGTTACCACGATGCCGACGTCACCGCGTTTGGCTACGAGTACGGTCAGCTACCGGGCTGTCCTGCTGGTTTTAAAGCTGACGACAAACTGATTGCGGCGGCAGAGACCTGCATCGCAGAACTCAACCTCAACGCGGTACGCGGTCTGATTGTCAGCGGTGATGCCTTCATCAACGGCTCCGTTGGGCTGGCGAAAATCCGTCATAACTTCCCTCAGGCGGTTGCCGTTGAGATGGAAGCGACAGCGATCGCTCATGTTTGCCATAACTTCAGCGTACCCTTCGTGGTGGTTCGCGCCATCTCTGACGTGGCAGACCAGCAGTCCCACATCAGCTTCGACGAGTTCCTGACCGTTGCGGCAAAACAGTCCACCGTGATGGTGGAGCGCCTGGTGCAGAATCTGGCACGTGGCTAAACATACCTTCAGGGCGCTTGCCGCCCTGCTTCTTCTCGCACCGCTGTGGCTCTATGCGTTACCGCGCGTGATTACCCTCTCTCCCGCAAACACGGAACTGGCGTTTGCCGCCGGGATCACGCCCGTTGGCGTGAGTAGCTTTTCGAATTATCCCCCCCAGGCGGCCAGCATTGAGCAGGTCGCGACCTGGCAAGGTATGAATCTCGAGCGCATTGTGGCGCTTAAGCCTGACCTCGTGCTGGCCTGGCGTGGCGGCAATGCCGAGCGGCAGGTCAACCAGCTCACCTCGCTTGGCATAAAAGTGATGTGGATTGATGCCGTCAGCATTGAACAAGTCGCTCAGGCGCTACGCTCTCTCGCCCCTTATAGCCCAACCCCCAAAAAAGCCGAGAGCGCAGCGAAACAGATGCTCAGTGACTATGCTGCGCTGAAATCCCGATACGATACCCCTGTTAAAAAGCGCATCTTCCTGCAGTTTGGCAGCCAGCCGCTGTTCACCACCGGAAAAGGGTCGATTCAGAACCAGGTGCTGGAAGTCTGCGGCGGTGAAAACATCTTTGCCGCCAGCCGGGTGCCGTGGCCTCAGGTGAGCCGCGAGCAGGTCCTGGCGCGCCGGCCGCAGGCCATCGTCGTGGTCGGAAATGCGAGCGAGATTCCTAAAATTGAACAATTCTGGCAAAGGCAGCTAAAAATTCCGGTGATCCCACTCAACAGCGACTGGTTTGAACGCGCCAGCCCGCGTATTATCCTCGCCGCAAAACAGCTCTGTGCCGCCCTGGCAGAGAGTCACTAACATAAGACCCTTTTCGAGGATTTAACGATGCTCGTTTATTGGCTGGATATTCTTGGCACAGCCGTTTTTGCTATCTCCGGCGTTCTGCTCGCCGGAAAACTACGCATGGATCCGTTTGGCGTGCTGGTGCTGGGCGTCGTGACCGCCGTTGGCGGCGGAACTATCCGCGATATGGCGCTGGCGAATGGCCCGGTGTTTTGGGTGAAAGATCCTACCGATCTGGTGGTCGCGATGGTCACCTGCCTGTTAACCATTGTACTGGTTCGCCAGCCTCGCCGCTTACCCAAGTGGATATTGCCGGTACTGGATGCCGTCGGTCTGGCCGTGTTTGTTGGTATTGGCGTCAATAAGGCGTTTAATGCCGGTACCGGTCCGATGGTGGCAATCTGCATGGGCGTATTAACCGGCGTGGGCGGTGGGATCATACGCGACATTCTGGCGCGTGAAGTGCCGATGATCCTGCGTACTGAAATTTACGCAACGGCCTGCATTGTGGGCGGGATTGTTCACGCTACCGCGTACTACACCTTTGCCCTCCCGCTGGAAAATGCCGCGATGCTGGGGATGGTGGTCACGCTGGTGATACGTTTAGCGGCGATACGCTGGCATCTGAAGCTACCGACGTTTGCGCTGGATGATAATGGCAAGTAAAAGCAAAACGGTAACCGCCAGGTTACCGTTTTTTGGTCATCAGATGCTGAACGACGAACCACATCCGCAGGTGCTGGTTGCGTTCGGGTTAGTCACAACAAAGCGTGAACCTTCCAGACCTTCAGTGTAATCCACCGAACCGCCTACCAGATATTGCAGGCTCATCGGGTCAACCACCAGCGCGACGCCCTGTTTCTCGATAGTCATATCGCCATCGTTAACCTGATCGTCAAAGGTAAAACCATACTGGAAGCCGCTGCAGCCGCCACCGGTAATATAAACACGCAGTTTCAGATCCGGATTGTCTTCGTCGGCAATCAGGTTTTTCACTTTGTTGGCTGCTGCTTCGGTAAATTCGAGCGGTACAGCTACTACGTCATCACTCATCTTATGCTCCCATGAATACTGCTATTGGGCAAAATTCACCCAATTCTTTATGTCATTATCTAATACCCTGGTAATTCATTCAAGTATTCTGCGCGGCGGCCCGCTCCGCCTCTTGTTTTGCCAGGGTACGCGCAAGGATGGTGGAGTATAGCGGTTTTCCACCCAGGAACTGGGCTAATAGTGTCGCGCCGAGACAGGTAATGATCATTGGCAAAATGAGCTGGTAATTATCCGTCATCTCCAGCACCAGCACGATGCCAGTCAACGGCGCACGCAGGGACGCGGCCAGCAGCGCGCCCATTCCGGCCACCGCAAACGTCCCGGCTTCAAGGTTATAGGCGGGAAAGCCCACTTCAGCCGCCATACCAAACGCAGTCCCCAGCAGCGTGCCCAGCGCCAGCATCGGGGCAAAAATCCCGCCGGGTGCACCGGAGGAGAAACACAACACCGTTGTGATGACGCGTGAAATAAACATAAACAGCAGCAGACCCACGCTGAAATTCCCCGCCGCCGCAATGGGAATCAGCCCGAACCCGCCGCCTGCGGCATTCGGCTCGATAAACCCGAGTACGCCACACATGCCACCCAGCAGGCCGCCCATCAGCACCCATTTGGTCGTATTCCCGCCGTGAATGCGCTGGAACATATCCTGGGCGCGCAGGATAAAGGTGTTAAACAGCGGCCCCACCACGCCAAAAATCATGCCGAGGATCAGGTAAAGCCACAGGGTGTTAACCGGCGCGTTGGTCAGTTTACCCACCTCAATGACCGCCCCTTCGCCATTAAAGATGCGAAACACGATGCTCGACATAATGACGCCGGTAAACACCGCTTTAATCGAGATCAGGTTGTAGCGAAACTGCGCGCGCATCTCTTCGATGATAAACAAAATGCCCGCCAGCGGCGCGTTAAACGCGGCGGAAAGCCCCGCCGCCGCACCGGTTGCCAGCAGCGTATGGCGCGCTTCGGCGCTGCGCATCCGAAACAGATCGCCCACCATGCGGCCGACGTTCCCGCCCAGCTGAACCGTAGGCCCTTCCCGGCCAAGAACCATCCCTGCGCCCAGCGTACCCATGCCGCCGATAAATTTCACCGGGATGACGCGCCACCAGCGCACCGGACGCAGCTCCTCCAGCGCGCCTTCAATTTCCGGAATGCCGGACCCGCCCGCCTCCGGCGCAAATTTACGCACCAGAAAATACCCCACCATGGCAAACAGCGCGGACAGCCCGAATGCCCACACCCAGACCAGCCATTCGCTGTCGGCAAAACCGGCCACGGTGCCCACTCGCCAGTTGAGTACGGCATTAACCGCTTTTTCAAACGCTACGCCAACCAGGCCCGCGAGAGTGCCCACCACGGCAGCGGCCAGCAGGATCGCCAGCGGCGTTTTATCGCGATTGAGCAGCCGCCGAATGCTGATTCGGTGCTGGGCCCGCGTAAACTGTTGTTCTTCAAAAGATGGAGAATCTGATTTCATGTTCTGTTCTTATTCGTCATACAAAAACCCGTAAGGATTTTACCAGAGACGACCCTACCGTCTCCTGAAAATTACTTAACAAATCTTAAAGCATTGCCCGGCTAAAAATTTCATAACCTTCCCCGAATCACTTAGAATAGTGGGCTTAACCATTTTATTCGAACCAGGAACGACGCCATGAGCAAGTCTGAAAACCTCTACAGTGCAGCCCGCGAGCTTATTCCGGGTGGCGTGAACTCACCTGTGCGCGCCTTCACCGGCGTGGGCGGTACGCCGCTGTTTATCGAACGTGCTGACGGCGCGTATCTGTATGATGTCGATGGCAAGGCCTATATCGATTATGTGGGTTCCTGGGGACCGATGGTGCTGGGACACAACCACCCGGCCATTCGTAACGCGGTGATTGAAGCCGCCCAGCGCGGCCTGAGCTTCGGTGCGCCAACCGAAATGGAAGTGAAAATGGCGGAGCTGGTGACTGAACTGGTGCCTACCATGGACATGGTGCGCATGGTGAACTCAGGTACCGAAGCGACCATGAGCGCCATCCGCCTGGCGCGCGGTTTTACCGGTCGCGATAAAATCATCAAGTTTGAAGGCTGTTACCACGGTCATGCGGACTGCCTGCTGGTGAAAGCCGGTTCCGGCGCGCTGACGCTCGGCCAGCCGAACTCCCCGGGCGTACCGGCAGATTTCGCGAAGCATACCCTGACCTGCACCTACAACGATCTTGCTACCGTTCGCGCGGCGTTCGAGCAGTATCCGCAGGAGATCGCCTGCATCATCGTTGAGCCGGTCGCCGGCAACATGAACTGTATCCCACCGCAGCCTGACTTCCTGCCGGGCCTGCGCGCCCTGTGCGATGAGTTCGGTGCGCTGCTGATTATCGATGAAGTCATGACCGGCTTCCGCGTGGCGCTGGCGGGTGCCCAGTCATATTACGGCGTTGAGCCGGATCTCACCTGTCTGGGTAAAATCATCGGCGGCGGCATGCCCGTCGGCGCATTCGGTGGTCGTAAGGACGTCATGGAAGCCCTGGCGCCAACCGGCCCGGTTTACCAGGCGGGTACGCTCTCCGGTAACCCCATCGCCATGGCGGCGGGCTTTGCCTGCCTGACCGAAGTGGCTCAGCCGGGCATACACGAAACCCTGACCGGCCTGACCACGCAGCTGGCAAACGGTCTGCTGGAAGCCGCAGAAGAAGCCGGTATTCCGCTGGTGGTCAACCACGTGGGCGGCATGTTCGGGATTTTCTTCACCGATGCGAAAACCGTGACCTGCTATCAGGACGTGGTGAAGTGCGACGTTGAGCGCTTCAAGCGCTTCTTCCACCTGATGCTGGAAGAAGGCGTGTACCTTGCACCGTCAGCGTTCGAAGCGGGCTTTATGTCGGTGGCGCACAGCGAAGATGATATCAACAACACCATCGACGCCGCGCGTAAGGTGTTTACGAAGCTCTAAGATGTGCGGCTTGATGCCCTCACCCCAACCCTCTCCCATGAGGAGAGGGAGCAAACACTAAAACGGCAATCTAAAGATTGCCGTTTACTTTTATTACCGACTCTGCTTTCTCAACAGATAAATAAAGTACGGCGCACCGATAAAGGTCGACAGCAGACCCGCCGGGATCTGATACGGGAACAGCACCATTCTTCCGCACCAGTCCGCAAACACCAGCATCACCCCGCCCGTCAGGGCCGACATGACGATATGCGGCATCGTCCGGCGGAATCCCATCATTCTGGCAATGTGCGGCGCCATTAATCCGACAAAACTCAGCGGTCCAATCGTCAGGGTTGCCACAGCCGTCAGGCACGCCGCCAGCAGCAGCAGGGCCACACGCGCTGGCGTCAGCGCCATTCCCACCGCGCGCGCGGTTTCGCCGCCAAGCGGCAGAATGGTCATCCAGCGGCGGCACAGCGGCACCATCGCCAGCAGCACGAGCATTGCGATCCCGGACCAAACCACCTGGCTGCCGGTGGCGTTGTACGTCGAGCCGGAAATCCAGGTCAGGATCTTCGCCATACGCGGATCGCCGCTTGCCTGCAGCATCATCAGCAGCATGGTAAATGCCGTGCTGAGCGCCATCCCGGCCAGCAGCATGCGGTGCGGTGAAAATCCACCGCGGCCGGCGGCTATCAGGATAATCATCAGCGTGACTGCCGCGCCGATACTGCCGGCAGGCATCAGCCAGCCAAACGCATTGCCCGGCACAAAGAACAGCATCAGCACCACGCCAAAGGCGGCGCCAGAGCTGATCCCGAGCACTTCAGGGCTTGCCATCGGGTTGCCGGTCAGACGCTGAATAATGCACCCCGCCACCGCCAGCATCACCCCTGCGATCAGCGCAGCGAAGATACGCGGCCAGCGCCACTGCACCAGTTCATTGAGTAAATCACCCGTCGCCCAGTGCCAGCCCGACGCATCGCGTCCGAAAGAGAGCGCCGCGAACGAGGCGATCATCAGCACCGCCAGGCCGGCAAGGCTAAACCACAGCACCGACTGACGTTCAGCGTAAACTTTATCGCCCGCGTCCATCGCCGGTGCGCTCATGCTGCGCAGGCGCGGGAGCAGCCACAGCAGCAGCGGCGCCCCGATAAGCGCGGTAACAGAGCCGGTGGAGACTTCCCTCCAGACCTGCGCCAGCCAGAGAATAAGCTGATCGGAAAGCCAGAGGATCAGCGCCCCAATCAGCGGCGCCAGCATCAGACGCGCCAGCAGGCGACGCGCCCCGAGCATTTTCGCAAGCAGCGGCGCAAACAGGCCGATAAACCCGATGATGCCAACCGCGTTGACCAGCAGGGCACTCAATACAATCGCCAGCGTCAGCGCCGCCAGACGCGCCAGCGCCAGCGCCAGCCCCAGGTTACGCGCCACGCCATCATCCAGCCCCATGAGCGTCAGAGGGCGCAGGAGCAGCAGCGTCAGCACGACGCCGCCAGCCAGCTGCGGCCACAAGTGCTCTACAACGCTCCAGTCGGTCTGGGTGAGCGTGCCGGTACTCCACAAGAACATGCTTTGCAGCCGATCGTGATGGAACAGCACCAGCAGCTGGTTAATCGCCCCGCAGTACAGGCTCACCACCAGCCCGGCCAGAATAAGCGTCACCGGGGAAAGGCGCTTGCCCCAGGCCACGCCAAAGACCAGCGCGCCCACCACGCACGCTCCCGCGAGTGCCGCAAACTGCGAGGTTAACGCTCCCGGCAGCGCCCACAGCGTGGTGATGGTGATCCCAAGCTGCGCGCCTGTCGCGACGCCGAGGGTGGTTGGCTCTGCCAGCGGGTTACGCAACACCTGCTGGAACAGCACGCCCACCAGCCCTAAGCCGGCCCCGACCAAAAGGGAGATCGCCAGACGCGGCAGCAGGCTGTAGTGGAACAGCATCTGCTGAATATTGTCGATATCCGGCGAGGCCAGAGCGGCCCCCCACTGCTCGCGCGGTAACGCCGTGGAGAGGTTGAATCCGGTTAATACCAGCGCAACAAGAAAAAGCAGGGATAACAGCAGCGCCGGGAAGCGGGCGATACGCGTACTCATGCTTTACCTCCCAGGGCGTTATCCAGCACGCGGGCAAAATGCATGGCCGAGAGCGTCGCGCCGTAGAACCAGACTGCCGGAACGCGCTGGAAGCGCCTCTCGCGCACAAACGGCATCGCCTGCCAGAGCGGGGTCTCCATCAGGGTTTGCATGTCGCGTTCGTTACCGTGGTCGAAACAGAGCACGTCCACATCGCGAAACGCCGCCAGGCGGTCGATACCCACGGCGGTACTGCCCCAGAAGGTCATCTCCCCTTCCCAGGCATTGCGAATGCCGAAGCTGTCCAGCACCTCCTGGAACAGACAGTTTTTACCGAAGACCAGCATATGGCGGGCATCCAGCAGCGTCACCATGAGCAGCGGACGATCGCCCCGGAGAGCAAAGCGCGGCGTCAGAGAGTCGATCAGGGCATCAAATTCGTCGAGATGTCTTTTGGCCTCCGCTTCGCGGTTGAGGAAATGCGCCATCTCGTTAATCGAGTTTTTCGCCACGACCAGCGGTTTTTTACCGTCGCTGAAAGCGAATCCGCGCCCGGGCGCAATGCGCGCCATGATCTCCTCTGACGGGCCATAGCCCGCAGACCAGAACAGGAACGAGGGTTTCATCTGGGTGAGCAATTCGAGGTTTGGCTCCGTTCGCAGGCCGACGTCGATTACCGAGTCCGGCAGCTTTGGCTCGTTCACCCAGAGGTTATAGTTAGGAATGTCCGCCACGCCATAGGGCGTGACGCCGAGCGCCATCATCAGTTCGACCGGCAGCCACTCCAGAGCCACAATACGGTGCGGATCGACGGCGGCGGCACGCGCCGTATTCATTTTGAACAGCAGCGGTGAGAGCGCCATCGCCGTCAGCAGACGACGGCGGCTAATGCGTGTGTTATTCAGCATCAGTAGACAAAGCTCACCGGTGCAGCCCCGGCCGGGTGAGGCAGAATACCCATCGGAATACCGTAAATATGTTCCAGCGTTTCGCTGCGCATCAGCTCTGCCGGTGTCCCCTGGGCAATCATCTCGCCGCCGCGCAGCGCGACGAGGTAGTCACAATAGCGCGCGGCCATGTTGATGTCGTGCAGGACCGCAATGACCGTCAGGCCACGCTGCTGGCTCAAGCGATGCACCAGCGCCAGGACGTCGACCTGATGCGCGATATCCAGCGCAGAGGTCGGTTCATCCAGCAGCAGGCAGCGGCTGTCCTGCGCCACCAGCATCGCGATCCACGCGCGCTGACGTTCGCCGCCGGACAGGCTATCCACCAGACGGTGCGCCAGCGGTTTTAGCCCGACCAGCGCAATCGCCTCTTCCACTTTCTCTCTGTCGGCGACGCCGAAGCGCCCAAGCGCACCGTGCCACGGATACCGCCCAATTGCCACCAGCTCACGCACCGTCATCCCTTCCGCCTGCGGCAGCTGCTGCGGCAGATAGGCCACTTTGCGGGCAAAGGCTTTACTGCTCCAGCTCTCCAGCGGTTGGTCATCCAGCAGAATATCGCCTTCTGAAGGCGGCTGATGGCGCCCCAGCATCTTGAGCAGGGTGGATTTACCGGAACCGTTGTGACCAATCAGGCCCGTCACTTTACCGGCAGGGAACGTCAGAGAGAGCGGATGCAGCAGCGTGCGCCCGGGTACGCGAAAGGAGAGATGGTTGAGCGTAAAGGTGGTGTCGGGTTGCGTTTGAATATCCTGCATATCAGCCAACTTAAATAAAAAGGGCACGGCGAACCGTGCCCGAAGAGAGATTAGAAGCGGAAGGTCGCGGTGGCAACAACCTGACGTTCAGCACCCCAGAAGCAGCCGTAGGTATTGAAGCAGCTGGCAACGTACTCACGATCGAACAGGTTGTTCACGTGCAGCGCCACGTTTGAGCCAGCCATGCCAACGCGTGCCAGATCGTATCTGACCAGCGCATCGACAACGGTATAGCTGCCCACCTTGAAGGAGTTCGCAGGATCGCCATAGCTTGAGCCGGTGTAACGCACCCCAGTGCCCAGCGTCAGACCAGACAGCGCACCGTCAAACAGGGTGTAATCGCCCCACAACGACGCCATGTGTTTTGGCACCTGAGCAGGCGTGTTGCCTTTGTAGTTGGTGTCCGTGGTGTATTCCGCATCGGTATAGGTATAAGAACCCACCAGGTTGACGCTTGCAGACAGGGCCGCTTTCGCTTCCAGTTCTACGCCACGCGCGCGGATTTCACCGCCCTGAACCGAGAAGAAGGAGCCCGCCGGGTCCGCCATCAGGTTGTTGGTTTTGGTCAGCTGGTACAACGCACCGGTGACGACGATCGGACGATCGTTCGGCACGTATTTCACGCCCGCTTCGTACTGTTTGCCTTTAGACGGCGAGAACAGTTTGCCCTGAGCATCGGTCTGCGATGCCGGTTCAAACGATTCGCTGTAGCTAAAGTACGGGGTTACGCCGTTATCAAACAGATAGTTAACGCCACCGCGCCAGGTGAACTGGGTATCATCACGTTTGGAGGTGGTGTTCGTCACGCGGTTGTAGGATTCCTGATCGGCCCAGTCATAACGGCCGCCCAGGGTTACCAGCACTTTATCCCACTGCGCCTGATCCTGAACGTACAGCCCCGTCTGTTTCTGACGGTTGAGGATCTGATATGGACCGGAGGTCGCGGGATCTTTTGAGCCGAAATCAAAATCGCTGTTCACCGGATTGTAGAGATCCAGCAGCGGAACAGAGTCGTCGTAACCGAACCAGGAATTGATGTCATTTCGCATGCGCATAAAGTCAACGCCGGTCAGCAGGACGTGGTCCACCTCGCCGGTTGCGAATTTGCTCTGCAGCTGGGTATCAACGGTAAAGTTCTGCAGCTTTTCGTTATCGACAACGTATTTACGCGCCAGATAGTGGCCTTTGTCCGATGGCGCTAACGCGGCACACTGTTTGTTGCCGCTGTTTGCCGGGTCGGTACAAACGCCATAACCGTATACGCTGTTTTGCGAGGTTTTGTTCTCGGCAAAGCGCAGGTTCTGACGCACGGTAAAGGTATCGTTGAACTCGTGGTCGAAGCTGTATCCCACCATTTTCTGGTTACGGGAATAGGTATTGTTCTTCGCGCCTTCGTTGAAGTTCGTCGGCAGACGATCGCCGTTCGGCAGCGGCTCAACCGTTCCCTCTTTTGGCAGCCAGCCGTAGTAGCCCGTTTCAGGCTCGTTCTGGAAGTAGGAGAGGAACGTGAAGGTAGTTTTATCATCCGGACGCCAGGAGAACGAGGGCGCGATGGCGTAACGCTGCTCTTCCGCACGCTCCTGCTGAGCGTTATTAGAACGCGCAACGCCCGTTAAGCGATAAGAGTAAACGCCGTCGTCGTCGATCGCATCGCTAAAGTCAAACCCGGTCTGGAACAGGCTATCCGTGCCGACTTTGAACTGGATCTCTTTCAGCGGCTCGGTTGTTGGGCGCTTACTGACCATGTTCAGCAAACCGCCCGGGCTGCTTTTGCCGTACAGAACGGAAACCGGACCGCGCATGATTTCGGCGCGCTCCAGCATGTAAGGATCAATCACCGCGTCGTTATAGAAGTTCCCCTGCATTTTCATGCCGTCGAGGTAGTTATTCTGCGTCTGGCCATCGGCCGCGAAGCCGCGAATGATCAAATAGTCATAGGTGTTAGACGCGCCGCGCGTGCCTACCGCAACGCCCGGCGTATAGCTCAGGGCTTCTTTCACCGAGCGCGGCTGATGCAGCGCCATCTCTTCGGCAGTGACGACAGAAATAGACTGCGGAACCTTTTGAATAGGGGTATCCGTTTTGGTTCCGGTCGCGGATTGCCGTGCGGCGATGGTCGCAGCTGGCCCCCAGGCACTTTCCTGTGCCGCAGGAGCTGCGTTTACCGTAATGGTTTCTTCTTTTTTCGGGGTTTCGGCCGCATGAGCATAAGCAGACATGCCGGCAACCGCTGTGGCGACGACGACCGCGAGCTTACGCAGCGACGTGTTCATTGGCTGAGCAGTATTGGAAAGCGCCATGTTGAATCTCTGATGTGAAAGTGAATGATAACGTAAACGAGAATTATTATTATGAGCGCCAGAATAATATGCGAAACGCTGGTTGCATAGCAAGCAGTAAGCGGCCCTATGAGAATTAAGGGTTTAAGAAATCATCAAGAGAAAACGAAGGGTTAATCAGTGTTAAAGCGAGGGTTAACGAAATGAGGTCTACGGGTAAAAAAAGCCCCCTTCCGGGGAAGAGGGCTTTAAAAGGTTAGTTACCGCCGAACATGTCTTTAATCCAGCCCGCGACACCGTCGCTATCTTTCTTCTCATTCTGCTGCTGCGGCTGTTGCTGCTGCGGCTGCTGTGGTTGAGAAGACTGGTCAAACGGGTTACCGGTTGGCTGTTCTGGCTGGCTTTGCTGACACAGCGAGTCAGGGTTTGCGGTCCAGACAGGCAGCGTACGCATCCCGCCGCCGCAGACGAAGTTACCGGAGCTGTCCACGCCCATATCGACGATATCTTCCGGCGCCACCAGATTCAGCGGCACAGGAGACTGATTTGCCAGATAGCGCTGGTAAATCGACATCGCCCCGCTCGCGCCGTACAGCTTGGTCGGCTGGTTGTTGTCGCGGCCTACCCAGGTGATCACCACTTCGCGGCCATCAATACCGGCGAACCAGGTATCGACGTTGTTGTTGGTGGTCCCGGTTTTACCCGCCAGATGCAGACCCGGATACTTCGCCCCCAGCTGACGGCCGGTACCGCGCTGCACGACCTGCTGCATCGTCCACAGCGTCATATAGGCGGCCTGAGCAGGAACGGCACGCTCCGCCTGCGGGAAGCTCTGATACAGCACGGAGCCATCTTCGGCAATCACCGAACGCAGGGCAGACAGCGGCGCGCGGTTGCCCCCGCTGGCAATGGTCTGGAACGCCTGCGCCACTTCAATCGGCGTCAGGTTAAGCGCGCCGAGGATCATCGCCGGCACCGGGTGCAGCTGATCTTTCGCCACGCCCAGTTTTTGCCAGGTGTCGACAATCGCCGGCAGTCCCAGCGACATGCCCAGGTTCACCGTTGGCACGTTCATGGAACGGGTCAACGCATCCACCAGCATGACCTGGCCGCTGAACTGTTTATCATCGTTCTGCGGTGACCAGACCTGGCCGTTAGGCTGGCGCAGGGAGATCGGCGCATCCGCAATCCAGGTATTCAGGCGATACTGATTTGGCTGGCTCAGGGCTGTGAGGTAGGTTGCCGGTTTTGCCAGAGAGCCGATTGAGCGACGCGCCTGCATGGCGCGGTTGTAGCCTGCAAACTGCGGCTCGGCACCGCCCACCATCGCACGCACTTCGCCGGTGTTACGGTCAACCACCACCATCGCGGTTTCAAGATCGGAGAGCTTACGCTGTTTCTTCAGCGCCGGAATGCCTTCCACAGCCGCTTTTTCGGCCGCATCCTGCGCCACGGAGTCAAAGGTGGTGAAGATCTTCACGCCGGAGAGATCTTTGACCTTATCACCGAGCTTGCTCTGCAGCTCCTGACGCACCAGCTGCATAAACGCTGGCTGCGGGGAGATCACGCCGCCGCGCGGCTGAACGCCGAGCGGACGCGCGCTCAGCATGTCGTACAGCTCCTGGTCAATCACCTGCTGCTGTTGCAGCAGACGCAGAACGAGGTTACGACGCTCCAGCGCCAGTTTCGGGTTGCGCCACGGGTTATAAATGGACGCCCCTTTCACCATGCCCACCAGCAGCGCCTGCTGGTCCAGGCTCAGCTCTTCCACCGGACGGCCAAAGTAGTACAGACTCGCCAGCGGGAAGCCGCGGATTTCGTTATCGCCGCTCTGACCGAGGTACACCTCGTTCATGTACAGCTCAAGGATACGATCCTTGCTGTAGCGCGCATCCATCAGCACGGCCATGTAGGCTTCGTTCGCTTTACGCCAGTAAGAACGTTCGCTGGAGAGGAACAGGTTCTTCACCAGCTGCTGGGTCAGCGTACTCGCTCCCTGCACGGTACGACCGGCAGTCAGGTTAGCCAGCACCGCACGACCAATCGAGTAGAGGCTGATGCCATCGTGCTCGTAGAAGTGACGGTCTTCGGTTGCCAGCAGGGTATCAACCAGCAGATC
Source organism: Enterobacter sp. HG048 (assembly GCF_024702055.1). NCBI lineage: Bacteria > Pseudomonadati > Pseudomonadota > Gammaproteobacteria > Enterobacterales > Enterobacteriaceae > Enterobacter > Enterobacter sp. HG048. The sequence continues at coordinate 30,612 of NZ_JANLIZ010000020.1, read as the reverse complement.
CGGGAAGCCGTTACGCGCCACGAACAGGCGCTGCTCGCCGTTTGCTGACGAAAGCATGGTGATCAGACGCGGATCGAGGCGGAAGAAACCGAACTGACGGTTGTTATCCATGTTCTCGATGGTGTCCAGACGATCGCCGTCAAAGGTCAGACGCGCGCGCACCTGCCCCTCTTTGCTGTCCGGGAAATCAAACGGACGGCGGATCATCTCAATGCTGTTGGACTGCACGGTAAATTCGCCAGGACGGGTCATTTTAGACACCTGACGATACTGGGTGGCTTCCAGCAGTTTGACCATCTCGTTTTTGGTGATGGACATATCTGGCTCAAGGTTCACCATACGGCCATACACTGCCGCAGGTAACTGCCAGACTTTACCGTCGATACGGCTGCGGATCTTCTGATCCAGATACACGCCGTAAATCGCCATCAGGACAACAAAAACAATAAACAGCTTCAGCAGCAGCCAGAACCAGCCGCGTTTGCCCCGAGGCTTACGCCCTTTGCCTTTTCCATTACGCGGCATCGGTTCTTCATCCTCATAATCGTCTTCATAGTCATCGTCATAGTCCTCATCTCTGAGGCGACGACGGCTTACCTTTTCTTTCGCCGGACGCGTTGGTTTTCCCTTACGTCCTATTGGCTCGCGGTCATTCCCCGCCATGCTTTTTCTCCGCAACTTTCAGGCGCAAAGGCCAGATTTTCTTTTCTTTCCCAGGTCTGTGAAAGAAGAAATCTCTCAAAATTTGTTTTCTCCCTCTCCCCATGGGAGAGGGTCGGGGTGAGGGCATCAGGCCGCACTCCCGTCTTCCACCTAACTCACGAATATTTCTTCGTTCGCCGCGTCGGCGCCGTATTCGCCGGATCGTCCGGCCAGACATGTTTGGGATATCGCCCCTTCATCTCTTTCTGTACTTCACGGTAGCTTCCCGCCCAGAACGTCCCCAAATCTCGGGTGATTTGTAATGGACGATGCGCAGGCGACAGCAGCTCAAGCACTAACGGCACACGCCCTTCCGCAATGGACGGCGTGGTGGCTTCACCAAACATCTCCTGCATCCGAACCGCCAGCGCCGGCGGATTATCCTCATGATAACGGATGGCAATCCGGCTTCCGGTCGGCACAGTGTAATGCCCTGGCAGTTCACTATCCAGACGTTGACGTAATGACCAGTCCAGTAAATTCTGTAACGCGGTCTTAACATCAAGCGCCTTAAGGGCTCGCAGAGAGTGTACACCGCTCATTTGCGGCAGTAGCCAGCGCTCAAGCGTAGCGAGCAGCGTCTCGTCATCCACCGCAGGCCAACCGTATTCCGGTAGCCACTTCGCGGCGCAGTGCAGACGAATGCGGTACTGCTCCGCTTCCGGCGTCCAGTTCAGGGCGCTCAGCCCTTTTTCCCGAATTCCGTTCAGCATGGCCTGATGAAGCTCGTCTTCCGACGGCTTCGCCAGCGGCTTCGTCCCAAGCGTCAACTTGCCAATCTGGCTGCGACGAAAGGCCTTCAGCGTGCCCTGGGCGTCATCCCATTCCACGGTATCAGATTGCTGAAGCAGCTGCGGACAGGCTCGCGTCAGAGCGTCAATCTCTACGGCAATCGCCTGCAGGATACGCGCATCCGGAGAATGGCTGCCCTGCAGCAACAGCGGGGCGATCAGCCACTCGTGACGCGTCAGCGCATCATCGCTGTCCAGCATCGCCCCCATGCCGTTTGCCAGCTGGTAGCGACCGTCCAGCCCGCGCCGACGCGCGATCCTGTCCGGGAAGGCCTGTGCCAGCAGGAAGGCAATCTTATCGCTGTCAGGCGCACCTCCCCGGCTATTCAGGCGTTTACACAACTGCTGCGCCCGCTGCTGCCAGTTCCCCTGGCTGCGCGAAAACGCCTGCCCCAGATCGCTGCTGCCACCGCGAGGCGGCTCCTCAAGAATAGCCGCCAGTTTTGCCGCCGTGGCAATTTCATCATCCCCTTGCGCGGCCACCAGCATCGCGGCCAGACGCGGATCGTTGCCCAGCGCCGCCATTTTCTGGCCGCGCGCCGTCAGACGCTCGCCTTCCAGCGCGCCAAGCTGCGTCAGCAACGTGCGCGCAGCGGTGAGGTTTACGACAGGAGGAGGATTAAGCCAGGTGAGCTGCTCAGGGTTCGGACAGCCCCACTGCAGCAGATCCATCACCAGACCAGACAAATCGCTTTGTAAAATTTCCGGCGTGCTTTGCTGTACGGCGCGTTCAGCCTGCTCCGCGCTGGTCAAATGCAGGCATATGCCCGACTCAAGACGCCCCGCGCGGCCCGCGCGCTGCACCATCGACGCCTGGCTGATGCGCTGCGTCAGGAGTTTAGTCAGCCCGGTGCGCGGGTCAAAGCTTGCCACCCTCTCCTGCGCGCTATCCACCACCAGGCGAATCCCTTCAATGGTCAAACTGGTCTCAGCAATGTTGGTTGCCAGCACCACCTTGCGCTGCCCCGCCGGCGCAGGAACAATCGCTTTACGCTGATCCTGTAGCGACAACGCGCCGTAGAGCGGGCAAAGCAGCACGTCGCCGCCTAAGCGGGTAGAAAGCTGCTCCTGCACGCGCTGAATTTCGCCCACGCCGGGCAAAAACAGCAGCAGGGAACCGGCTTCCTGGCGCAGCAGCTCAGCCGTGGCAATGGCGACGGCCTCGTCAAAACGCTGATGGGGGGGAAGCGGCTGATAGCGGCGTTCAACCGGAAACGCCCGCCCTTCTGAGCTGATGACTGGCGCATCGGGTAATGCCTGTCGTAGCCGCTCGTTGTCCAGCGTGGCCGACATAATAAGCAGCCGGAGATCGTCGCGTAGCCCCTGCTGCACGTCCAGCAACAGCGCGAGGGCCAGATCCGCCTGCAGGCTGCGCTCGTGGAATTCATCGAGGATCACCAGCCCGACGCCGGTCAGCTCCGGATCGTTTTGCAGCATGCGGGTGAGAATACCCTCGGTGACCACTTCAAGACGCGTGGTTGGGCCAACGCAGGTCTCGGCACGCATCCTGTAACCTACCGTTTCGCCCGGTTTTTCATTCAGCAGTTCCGCCAGACGCTGCGCCACGTTGCGCGCGGCCAGCCTGCGCGGCTCCAGCAGGATAATTTTCCCGCTGATATTTCCGTCTTTCAGAATCTGCAGCGGCAGCCAGGTGGACTTGCCCGCGCCCGTAGGGGCATTCAGCAAAACCTGCGGGGAATGGCGTAAGGCAGCGAGAAGCTCAGGAAGAATGACGGCGACCGGCAATGAGGACACTAACAGCTCCAGAGGGTTAACATTAGTCGGCGTACATTGTAGCATCGGCGCATATCATTACCGAGTCCTCCGTATGCCTGAGTCGAAACGGCTGTTTTTTGCCATTGAATTGCCCACCGCGATACAGCGTCAAATTGTTCGCTGGCGTGCCGACAACTTCCCGCCGGAAGCAGGCCGCCCTGTCGCGGCGGCCAACCTGCACCTGACGCTGGCCTTTTTGGGCGACGTCAGCACCGAAAAACAGCGGGCGTTAGCCGCCATGGCCGGGCGTATTGCCCAGCCGGAATTTACGCTGCAACTCGACGACGCGGGTCAGTGGCTGCGTTCGCGCGTGGTCTGGCTGGGAACGCGCCAGCCGCCGCGCGGATTATTGCAGCTGGCAAATATGCTGCGTGCCCAGGCGGCGCGCAGCGGCTGTTATCAGAGCCCGCAGCCGTTTCATCCGCACATCACGCTGCTGCGCGATGCCGGTCAGGCCGTTGCCATCCCGCCGCCGGGTTTTCACTGGGCCTTTCCGGTCAACGCATTCGCGCTTTATGAATCCGTCTTTGCACAGGGACGCACCCGCTATACGCCGCTACAGCGCTGGACGCTGGGCAACACCGAAAGGAATTCCGATGAAGTTTAGTCCTCCCCTGCAGCACGCCACGCTTATCCAACGCTACAAACGCTTCCTCGCCGACGTGATTACCCCCGAAGGGGTTCAGCTCACCCTGCACTGCCCCAATACCGGCGCCATGACGGGGTGTGCGACGCCAGGTGACAGGGTCTGGTATTCCACATCAGAAAATAGTAAACGCAAATATGCCCATACCTGGGAAATGACCGAAACCCAAAACGGGGCATTTATTTGCGTTAACACCCTGCGTGCAAATCAGCTTGTTAAGGAAGCGCTGACCCTTGGCGCCATTCCCGAACTGGTGGGATATGGCACGCATAAAAGTGAAGTGAAATATGGCGATGAAGGCAGCAGAATTGACTTCATGTTACAGGCGGAAGACAGGCCTGAGTGCTATATTGAAGTGAAATCAGTGACGTTAGCGGAACAGGAAAATGGCTACTTCCCGGATGCGGTAACGCTACGTGGCCAGAAGCATCTGCGAGAGCTAATGAGTGTTGCGGCGGCGGGCAAACGCGCCGTATTGCTTTTTGCGGTGTTGCATTCAGCCATTGAACGTTTCTCCCCTGCCCGCCATATTGATCCTAAATACGCGCAATTGTTGAATGAGGCACAAAAGCAGGGGGTAGAGGTTTTCGCTTATAAAGCGGAACTTTCTGCCGATAATATGACTCTGAGATCCTCTCTTCCCATTGTCTTATAAGGGATTAGACGATTGTCGAATAAGTGTTCTGGCCGCGTGCGCAAATACGCTTTTCCTCACAGGCTTGTCAAGTGTTACGTTTAGATAATTGCCATACGGAAAAGCATCTGCTATTTATAGCGACCTGATTTTTCCCCCAACACGGGGATCGATAGTGCGTGTTAAGGAGAAGCAACATGCAAGAAGGGCAAAACCGTAAAACATCGTCCCTGAGTATTCTCGCCATCGCTGGGGTGGAGCCGTATCAAGAGAAGCCGGGCGAAGAGTATATGAACGAAGCCCAGCTGTCGCACTTCAAGCGTATTCTTGAAGCATGGCGTAATCAACTCAGGGATGAAGTCGATCGCACCGTTACTCATATGCAGGATGAAGCTGCCAACTTCCCGGATCCGGTAGACCGTGCCGCTCAGGAAGAAGAGTTCAGCCTCGAACTGCGTAACCGTGACCGCGAACGCAAACTGATCAAAAAGATCGAGAAAACGCTGAAAAAAGTCGAAGACGAAGATTTTGGCTACTGCGAATCCTGCGGTGTTGAAATTGGTATTCGTCGCCTGGAAGCGCGTCCAACCGCCGATCTGTGCATCGACTGTAAAACGCTGGCCGAAATCCGCGAAAAACAGATGGCCGGTTAATACCAGCGCTGTTTACACACTCTAAAGGCGGGAGTCTCTCCCGCCTTGTTACTGTTGATATGTCTGAATCACACTATATTGGGCGCTTCGCGCCATCTCCTTCCGGTGAATTACACTTCGGCTCATTAATTGCCGCGCTCGGCAGCTACCTGCAGGCTCGCGCCCGTCAGGGCAAATGGCTTGTCCGCATTGAAGATATCGACCCTCCGCGTGAAGTTCCCGGTGCTGCAGACACTATTCTGCGTCAGCTGGAACATTACGGTCTTCACTGGGATGACGAGGTTCTCTGGCAGTCAAAACGTCACGATGCCTATCGGGAGCGTCTGGCCTGGCTTCGCGATCTGGGGCTTTCCTATAACTGCACCTGCACCCGCGCCCGTATCCAGAGCGTAGGAGGGGTTTATGACGGCCACTGTCGTACGCTCAACCTTCCCCCGGAAAATGCCGCCGTGCGCATCAAGCTGCGCTCCCCGGTGACGCGCTTTAACGATCTCCTCTCCGGTGAGATTCATGCCGATGAACGTCTGGCGCGTGAGGATTTTATTATTCACCGTCGTGACGGCCTTTTCGCCTACAACCTGGCCGTGGTCGTCGACGATCGTTTTCAGGGCGTGACGGAAATTGTGCGCGGGGCGGATCTGGTCGAACCGACCGTGCGACAAATATCGCTATATCACCAGTTTGGCTGGACGGCGCCGGACTACATTCATCTGCCGCTGGCGGTCAATGCGCAGGGCTTTAAATTGTCAAAGCAGAACCACGCCCCGGCCCTGCCAGACGGCGATCCGCGTCCTGTTTTGATCGACGCGCTGCGGTTTCTCAACCAGAATGTAACCAACGAATGGCAGGATCTGCGTATTGACGAACTGCTGAAAATGGCCGTTGCCAACTGGACGCTCGCGGCAGTGCCAAAAATCCAGCATTCTCAAATGCGTTGCGCTGAGCTATGATTAGCCGCTTTTTTCATAACAAAACACACTACGAGGTGTACCATTTTTACCCGAGTCGCTAATTTTTGCCGTAAAGTGCTAAGCCGCGAAGAGAGCATGGCGAACGATGCTATTGCACAGCCACACATGTCGGTTATTCCGCGTGAGCAGCACACTATTTCCCGCAAAGATATCAGTGAAAATGCCCTCAAGGTGCTCTATCGTCTGAATAAAGCGGGCTACGAGGCCTATCTCGTGGGCGGTGGAGTGCGTGATTTACTGCTGGGCAAAAAACCAAAAGATTTCGACGTGACGACCAGCGCCACGCCTGAACAGGTGCGCAAATTATTCCGCAACTGCCGTCTCGTTGGCCGCCGTTTCCGTCTGGCTCACGTGATGTTTGGGCCGGAAATTATCGAAGTGGCGACCTTCCGCGGCCACCACGAAGCGGGCGCATCCGATCGCACCACGTCACAGCGCGGCCAGAACGGCATGCTGCTGCGTGACAATATCTTCGGCTCTATCGAAGAAGATGCCCAGCGTCGCGACTTCACCATTAACAGCCTTTATTACAGCGTGGCGGATTTCACCGTGCGCGATTACGTCGGCGGCATGCAGGACCTGAAAGAAGGTCTGATCCGTCTGATCGGCACGCCGGAAACGCGCTATCGCGAAGATCCTGTCCGTATGCTGCGCGCCGTGCGTTTCGCCGCCAAGCTCAATATGCGCATCAGCCCGGAAACGGCTGAGCCGATTCCGCGCCTGGCGACGCTGATTAACGACGTGCCGCCTGCCCGCCTGTTCGAAGAGGCGCTGAAGCTGCTGCAGGCCGGCCACGGCTTTGAAACCTACAACCTGCTGCGCGAATACAATCTGTTCCAGCCCCTGTTCCCGACCATTACCCGCTACTTCACCGAAAGCGGTGACAGCCCAATGGAGCGGATGATTGCGCAGGTGCTGAAAAATACCGATACCCGTATTCGCAACGACATGCGCGTCAATCCGGCGTTCCTGTTTGCGGCGATGTTCTGGTATCCGCTGCTGGAAACGGCCCAGCGAATTACCCAGGAGAGCGGGCTTGCCTACTATGACGCCTTCGCGCTCGCCGCAAACGACGTGCTGGACGAAGGGTGCCGTACGCTCGCTATTCCAAAACGCATTACCACGCTGGTGCGCGATATCTGGCAGCTTCAGCTGCGCATGTCCCGTCGTCAGGGCAAACGCGCCTGGAAGCTGATGGAGCATCCAAAATTCCGCGCCGCTTTCGATCTGCTGTCGCTGCGTGCTGAAATTGAACGCAACCAGGAGCTGCAGCGCCTGGCGCAGTGGTGGGCCGAATTCCAGGTTTCCGCCCCGCCGGAGCAAAAAGATATGCTCACCGGGCTGGATGAAGAGCCGGAACCGCGTCGCCGCCATCGTCGCCCGCGCAAACGCGCGCCGCGTCGTGAAGGGACAGCATGACCCTCGCGTATATCGCCATCGGCAGCAATTTAGCCTCTCCGCTGGAGCAGGTGAACGCTGCCGTACAGGCGCTGGGGGAGATCCCGCAAAGCAAGATCGTGGCGGTCTCCTCTTTCTACCGCACGCCGCCGCTGGGCCCGCAGGATCAGCCTGATTATCTCAATGCCGCCGTGGTGCTGGAAACTGCCCTTGATGCCGAAACGCTGCTGGATAACACCCAGCGCATCGAACTGCAGCAGGGCCGCGTACGCAAAGCCGAGCGCTGGGGACCGCGCACGCTGGACCTCGACATTATGCTGTTTGGTCACGAGACCATTCACACTGAACGTCTCACCGTTCCGCATTACGACATGAAAAATCGCGGGTTTATGCTCTGGCCGCTGTTTGAAGTCGCCCCCGATCTCATCTTCCCGGATGGCACCCCACTTAAGTCCACTCTGTACAGCCTCAACGCGGAAAGACCCGCCCGCTGGTGATCGGGTTCCCCTGCCGATTAACCTCAAAATAATTATGGCTAATCGGTTACCTAAAATCATTGTTCCCCCGAATGTTACTGTTAGAATGCGCAAAGATTCGCTTTTGGGCTATCAGGAAACAGTATGAAACCAACCACCATCTCCTTACTGCAGAAATGCAAACAGGAAAAAAAACGCTTCGCCACCATCACCGCGTATGACTACAGCTTCGCCAAACTCTTTGCCGAAGAGGGTATCAACGTCATGCTGGTCGGAGATTCGTTAGGGATGACGGTACAAGGACATGATTCCACCCTGCCGGTCACGGTTGAGGATATCGCTTACCACACGCGTGCGGTGCGCCGCGGGGCTCCAGCCTGCCTGCTGCTTTCCGATCTTCCGTTTATGGCCTACGCCACGCCGGAGCAGGCATTCGAAAACGCGGCAGCGGTCATGCGTGCTGGCGCTAACATGGTCAAAATTGAAGGCGGTGCCTGGCTGGTGGATACGGTGAAGATGCTCACCGAGCGCGCCGTGCCGGTGTGCGGCCATTTGGGCCTGACGCCGCAGTCCGTCAACATCTTTGGTGGATATAAAGTGCAGGGCCGCGGTGACGCCGCCCAGACGCTGTTTGATGATGCCCTGGCGCTGGAAGCCGCAGGCGCTCAGCTGCTGGTGCTGGAGTGCGTGCCGGTTGAGCTGGCGAAGCGTATTACTGAAGCCCTGTCGATTCCGGTGATTGGTATTGGCGCAGGCAACGTGACCGACGGTCAGATCCTGGTGATGCACGACGCCTTTGGCATCACCGGCGGGCATATTCCTAAGTTTGCCAAAAATTTCCTCACCGAAGCGGGCGACATGCGCGCTGCGGTCAGGCAGTATATTGCCGACGTTGAATCCGGTGTTTACCCGGGTGAAGAACACAGTTTCCATTAAGGAGTCTCGTTGTGCTAATCATTGAAACCCTGCCGCTGCTGCGCCAGCATATCCGTCGCGCGCGTCAGGAAGGTAAACGTATCGCACTGGTCCCGACCATGGGCAACCTGCATGACGGCCATATGAAGCTGGTTGACGAAGCAAGAGCCCGTGCAGATATCGTGGTGGTCAGTATCTTCGTTAACCCAATGCAGTTTGACCGCGCCGACGATCTGGCACGCTATCCGCGCACCCTGCAGGAAGATTGCGAGAAGCTCAAAAAACGCCATGCGGATATTGTCTTCTCTCCGGCACCGGCGGATGTCTATCCTCAGGGTACCGATGAGGCCACTTACGTTGACGTACCGGGCATTTCTACCATGCTGGAAGGCGCAAGCCGCCCGGGTCATTTCCGCGGCGTATCGACCATCGTCAGCAAGCTGTTCAACCTGGTGCAGCCGGACGTAGCCTGCTTCGGTGAGAAAGATTTCCAGCAGCTGGCGCTGATCCGCAAGATGGTTGCGGATATGGGCTACGATATCGAGATTGTCGGCGTACCGATTGTACGCGCCAAAGACGGTCTGGCGCTCAGCTCGCGAAATGGCTACCTGACCGCGGACCAGCGTAAAATCGCGCCGGGCTTAAGCAAGGTCATGAACACCATGGCAGAACAGCTGCTGGCGAAAGAGTTAACTGCCGAAGAGATTATTGCTCTGGCTGAACAGGCGCTGAACGATAAAGGCTTCCGCGCTGATGATATTCAAATTCGCGATGCCGACACGCTTCTGGAGCTTACACAGACCAGCAAACGTGCGGTCATTCTGGTGGCGGCATGGCTTGGTCAGGCCCGCCTAATCGACAACAAAGTGGTTGAACTGGCGTAGGTTTCTCTACCCGGAAGATGAAAGGTAAACGTAATGATTCGCAAAATGCTGCAAGGTAAGCTTCACCGTGTGAAAGTCACCCAGGCCGACCTGCACTATGAAGGCTCCTGCGCCATCGACCAGGATTTCCTTGATGCTGCGGGCATCCTTGAAAACGAAGCGATTGATATCTGGAACGTTAACAACGGCAAACGTTTCTCAACCTACGCCATCGCCGCCGAGCGCGGGTCTAAAATCATCTCCGTTAACGGCGCGGCAGCGCACTGCGCGGACGTGGGCGATATTGTGATTATCGCCAGCTTCGTGATGATGTCTGATGAAGAAGCACGCCGCTGGCAGCCGAAAGTTGCCTACTTTGAAGGCGACAACGACATGAAACGTACCGCGAAGGCGATTCCGGTTCAGGTTGCTTAAGCACTATCCCTGCGGCTGATTGCTGATCAGCCGCGACATGGTCTCCAGCGAATCCGTTCTTAAGATGTACAGGCGTTTCAGTAAGAACGGATTATCCCCCGGCTTCACCTTCCCTTTCACCGTCGTCACCGCCAGATGGAAACCGGCATCATTCGCCGCCTTTATCGCTTTATTGTCGTAGCCGCCAAACGGATAGGAAAGATAGAGCACGCGTGGATTAAACTGCGCCAGCGCGCGACGCGAGCGTTCAAAATCAAACAAAATCACGTGATAGCTGCGGCTCAGTAAAATCGGGTGCTTATACCCATCCACGCGGTGCAGGAAGTGGGTGTGAGACTGAATATCGAACACATCCTGAATTCCCTTAATCTCCTGCACGCTCATAAACTGCAGCGATTTAGGATCCCACTTCTGCGGATGGCCTTTTATGCGGGAAGAGATAATAAACGCGGTAGCCTTGAAGCCGTACTCTTTCAGCACAGGATAGGCATAGCGGCTGACCGATTTCAGGCCGTCGTCAAAGGTAATCACCACCGATTTTGCAGGCAGGTTCATTTTGTTACGCACGTACCCTTCAAGCTGGTACATCGTCAGGGTGGTATAGCCCTGATCGCGTAGCCATGCCATCTGGTTGTTGAACGCACGTACGCTGGTCGTTGTGGACGTATGTCGAAAGCGCGTGTTTTCTTCATCACGCAAAATATGATGGTAGGTCAGAACCGGAAGTCCGTTATCTTCCTGCGCATCCAGGCTGCTGATCCACGCCAGACGATTGCCGATGCGGATCTGGAACCAGGTCTGATTCAGACGGTCTTTCAGTTTATTCAGTATCGGATAGCGCAGATTGGCGCTTAATGTGCCGAAAGGCGCGCTGCCGCTCGACGGCGCGTTATACACCGGCGTGTCTTTCCAGGTAATGAGGTTCTGATTGCTCAGGGGCTTATTGAGATCCCCGAGGCTGTCCTCGACGCGCTGTTTCCCCTGAACCGGCTCGAGGTGCCCCTTGTCGATAAACCCCGTGCCAAAACCGAAGCGAAATTCGTAGTAGTCCGCCGCCGCGGGCACAACGGCCAGGATCTGCCCGGCGCGCACGTTACCGACGTTGATCACGCTGTTCCCCACCTGCGCCCAGATCGCCGCGTCTTCGGTGGTTTGCATGTACTGGGCAGGCAGCGTTTGCTGACTGAGTAAACTGGCTGAGCTGACGCCGGAAATGAGCATCAATAGCAGGAAAAGAATGCGCGGTAGCATGGTGTCTTAATCGGTGCGGAAAACTGCCGCCATTGTAACAAATGAGACATCAATACCCACGTTTAATTCTTATACAAATCGTGGAGCAGGACGAAAGGAGGATTTTTTTGCTGCTGATGCCACAAGCTGCTGACGCCCGGAACGCCCTGCGCCACGATGGCCTGGCGAAACTCAGCGCTGCTTAAGGCTTCACGCTGCGGATACATTAACGCCAGCAGAGAGAGGTTAATACCCGAGATCACTTCGCAGCACGCGTGCTTATGGCTCAGCAACGCGGCTGCGCGGTAAGGCGCTGCGCCCGATTTATCGGTAAGAAAAATCACGCCATCACCGGTGTCCGTTTCATGCAGGGCATCGCACATCATGCGGCTAAGCATGTTGGTGCTCAACCCGCGCCAGTAGTTTACCGCCCGGCATTGCACCAGCGGGCCAAATCTGGCTTCAAGCTTATCCAGCATGTCCTGCGCCTGTTCATCGTGGCAGGTGATAACCCATCCCAGCATAACTCCCTCCTTAGCAGGCAAGTAGTTTAGCGAAGTGAAGGTTTGCTTACGGTGATAACTGTCAAAGAAAGTGCCCGGCAAACAGAACGTCGCCGGGCAAAAGATTAGCTGCGCAGCCCGCGTCCACGCTGGATCAGCGACCAGCAGAGCAGGTAGAAGGCGATGATAAACACCACCAGCACCGCCACCGTGGTAAACAGCGGCACATCGGTGATGCCGAGGAAACCAAAGCGGAAGCCGCTGATCATGTAGACAATCGGGTTCAGGTGCGACAGCGCCTGCCAGAACGGTGGCAGCAGCGTCAGGGAGTAGAACACCCCGCCGAGATAGGTCAGCGGCGTCAGCACGAAGGTCGGGATCAGGCTGATATCGTCAAACGTTTTGGCGAACACGGCGTTCAGCAGACCGGCCAGCGAGAACAGGATCGCCGTCAGGAGCAGCGTCAGCGCAACAAACAGCCACGAGTGGACCTGGAACGGCACGAAGAACAGCGAAATCGCCGTGACCAGGATCCCCACGCACAGCCCGCGCGCCACGCCGCCGCCGACGTAGCCCGCGATGATGACGTGCGTCGGCACAGGCGCGACCAGAAGCTCTTCAATATTGCGCTGGAACTTGGCGCTGAAGAACGACGACGCTACGTTGGCGTAGGCGTTAGTAATCACCGCCATCATGATCAGGCCGGGCACAATAAACTGCATATAGGTAAAGCCGTGCATCTCACCAATCCGGGAACCAATCAGGTTACCGAAGATGATGAAATAGAGCGTCATCGTGATGACCGGCGGCACCAGGGTTTGCACCCAGATACGCATAAAGCGGTTGATCTCTTTCGCCCAGATACTTTTCAGCGCGACCCAGTAAAGATGCGTCATGCCTTGTCTCCTTGTTTGTCATGTACCAGAGAGACAAACAGCTCTTCCAGTCGGTTCGCTTTGTTACGCATGCTTAAAACCTGAATCCCCTGCGCGCTCAGCTGTGAGAACACGCTGTTAATCCCCTGCTCGCGCAGCACTTCCACTTCCAGCGTCGAGGTATCCACCAGACGATAGTTGTAACCTTCAAGTTTTGGCAGCGCGCTTTTCGCCGCCAGATCGAGAATGAAGGTTTCTGATTTCAGCTTGGAGAGCAGATTCTTCATCGAGGTGTTTTCCACCAGCTCGCCGTTCTGAATGATGCCGATGTTGCGGCACAGCATTTCAGCCTCTTCAAGGTAGTGGGTGGTAAGAATAATGGTGGTGCCTTTGTCGTTGAGATCTTTCAGGAAGCCCCACATGGAGCGACGAAGTTCGATATCGACACCCGCTGTCGGCTCATCGAGGATCAGCAGTTTTGGCTCGTGCATCAGCGCACGGGCAATCATCAGGCGGCGCTTCATCCCGCCGGACAACATGCGCGCGCGTTCGTTACGCTTTTCCCACAGATCGAGCTGCTTAAGGTATTTTTCGCTACGCTCCAGGGCCTCTTTACGCTCAACGCCGTAATAGCCCGCCTGGTTAACAACAATTTGCTGCACCGTCTCGAACGGGTTGAAGTTGAACTCCTGCGGTACCAGCCCCAGCTGGCGCTTGGCGTTCACCACATCTTTTTGCAGGTCGTACCCAAAGACGCTCACCCGGCCGGACGTTTTATTGACCAGCGAGCTGATAATCCCAATGGTGGTCGATTTCCCCGCCCCGTTCGGCCCCAGAAGCGCGTAAAAATCACCGGCCTCTACTTTAAGATCTATTCCGCGTAGCGCCTGAATGCCGCCCGGATAGGTTTTTTTAAGCTGTTCAAGCTCCAGTGCAATTGCCATGAAATTCACTTACCTTCAGTTCTGACACACGTTGTGTGGTTTCATTAAAAGTCGGGTTACCCTATAGTAGCGCAACGCAATTACTCGGTTACAGGTCGCTAACCTCCATGAACAACATAGATACACTCATCAGCAACAATGCACTATGGTCAAAAATGCTGGTGGAGGAAGACCCCGGATTTTTTGGAAAACTCGCGCAGGCTCAGAACCCACGCTTTCTCTGGATTGGATGTTCCGACAGCCGCGTACCGGCGGAGCGCCTGACCGGCCTTGAACCCGGCGAACTGTTTGTTCACCGTAATGTCGCCAATCTCGTGATTCACACCGATCTCAACTGTCTTTCTGTTGTTCAGTATGCCGTGGACGTTCTGCAAGTCGAGCACATCATCATTTGCGGCCATTATGGCTGCGGCGGCGTGCAGGCGGCGGTGGAAAACACGGAACTGGGGCTCATTGATAACTGGCTACTGCACATCCGCGATATCTGGTTCAAACATAGCTCACTGCTGGGCGAAATGCCGCAGGAGCGTCGTATGGATACCCTTTGCGAACTCAACGTGATGGAGCAGGTGTATAACCTGGGCCACTCAACGATCATGCAATCAGCGTGGAAACGCGGGCAGAAGGTCTCTATCCACGGCTGGGCGTATGGTATTCACGATGGCCTGCTGCGCAATCTGGAAGTGACCGCCACCAACCGCGAAACGCTGGAGCAGCGTTACCGTTCGGGGATTGCCAACCTTCAGCTTAAGCATGTAAACCATAAATAAAGCCGGGGATGTTCTCCCTCTCCCTGTGGGAGAGGGCCGGGATGAGGCATTAGCCCGCCATTACTCGTCCAGCAGTACCACTTTCCCAACATACGGCAGATGACGATAGCGCTGCGCGTAGTCAATGCCGTAACCGACGACGAATTCGTCAGGAATCGAGAAGCCCACGAACTCTACCGGCACCTGCACTTCACGACGGTCAGGTTTGTCCAGCAGCGTACAAATCGCCAGAGATTTTGGCTCGCGCAGGCTCAGGATCTCGCGCACTTTTGACAGCGTGTTGCCGGAGTCGATGATGTCCTCAACGATCAACACATCTTTGCCACGAATATCTTCATCCAGATCTTTCAGGATTTTCACATCACGGGTAGTGGACATGCCGCTGCCGTAGCTGGAGGCGGTCATAAAATCGACCTCATGGGGCACATGCACTTCACGGCACAGGTCTGCCATGAACATGAAAGAGCCGCGCAACAGACCGACCAGCACCATTTCGCTGCCGCTGTCCTTGTAATGTTCGGTGATTTGACGACCCAGTTCGGCGATACGCGCTTTGATCTCGGCTTCCGGGATCATCACTTCAACAGTATGTTTCATATTACTAACCAAATGATTTTAATGAAAATCTCTCAATACGGATGAGTTAATATCCAGCACTGATACGCAAGCCACTCATTATATCAGCAAATGGATAAGCCTGGCGTATGAGTTATAAAAAGCAAATATTGTGATTCCGATCACACTTGTTAATACCTATAATTAGTTGCTAGCAAATTATTAACAAAAACTGACGAGTACACTTTCTATGGCTGAAACAAACTCTAAACAGCCGCGTCTACTGGTGACATTAACAGCCGCATTCGCAGCCTTCTGCGCGCTGTATCTGTTAATCGGTGGCGTCTGGCTGGTCGCGTTAGGCGGCTCCTGGTACTACCCGATTGCGGGTCTGGTTATGGTTGCCGTAACCGTCCTGCTGTTGCGTAGAAAACAATCTGCACTGTGGCTGTATGCCGCCCTCCTTCTTGCCACCATGATCTGGGGCGTCTGGGAAGTCGGGTTCGACTTCTGGGCGCTGACGCCGCGCAGCGACATCCTGGTCTTCTTCGGCATCTGGCTGATCCTGCCGTTCGTGTGGCGTCGCCTGATTGTGCCGTCCAGCGGTGCTGTGGCGGGCCTGGTTGTTGCCCTGCTGATTACCGGCGGTATTCTGACCTGGGCCGGTTTTAATGACCCGCAGGAGATCAACGGTACGCTGAACGCAGAATCCACGCCTGCGGCAGCTATCTCCCAGGTCGCTGACGGCGACTGGCCTGCATATGGTCGTAACCAGGAAGGTCAACGTTACTCCCCGCTGAAGCAGATCAACGCGGACAACGTTAAAAACCTGAAGGAAGCCTGGGTATTCCGTACCGGTGACCTGAAGATGCCGAACGATCCGGGCGAGCTGACCAACGAAGTGACGCCGATTAAAGTCGGCAATATGCTCTACCTGTGTACGGCGCACCAGCGTCTGTTCGCGCTCGACGCGGCCACCGGTAAAGAAAAATGGCACTTCGATCCGCAGCTGAACTCTAACCCGTCCTTCCAGCATGTCACCTGCCGTGGCGTCTCTTACCACGAAGCGCGCGCCGATAATGCGAGCCCGGAAGTCATTGCCGACTGTCCTCGCCGCATCATGCTGCCGGTAAACGATGGCCGTCTGTTCGCCATCAACGCCGAAACGGGCAAGCTGTGTGAAACCTTTGCCAACAAAGGTATCCTGAACCTGCAGACCAACATGCCGGACACCACGCCGGGTCTGTATGAGCCAACCTCACCGCCAATCATCACCGATAAAACTATCGTGATTGCCGGTTCGGTAACGGATAACTTCTCCACGCGTGAAACCTCCGGCGTTATCCGTGGTTTCGACGTGAACACCGGTAAACTGCTGTGGGCCTTCGACCCGGGCGCGAAAGATCCAAACGCGATCCCGTCGGACGAGCACACCTTTACCTTTAACTCGCCAAACTCCTGGGCACCAGCGGCGTATGACGCGAAGCTGGACCTGGTCTATCTGCCAATGGGGGTGACCACGCCAGATATCTGGGGCGGTAACCGCACGCCAGAGCAGGAGCGTTATGCGAGCGCTATCGTGGCGCTGAACGCGACCACCGGCAAGCTGGCATGGAGCTACCAGACCGTTCACCACGATCTGTGGGATATGGATATGCCGTCCCAGCCGACGCTGGCGGACATTACCGTAGATGGCAAAACCGTTCCGGTGATTTACGCTCCGGCCAAGACGGGCAACATCTTCGTGCTGGATCGCAGCAACGGCAAGCTGGTTGTGCCTGCACCGGAAAAACCGGTTCCGCAGGGCGCGGCGAAAGGCGATTACGTCAGCAAAACCCAGCCGTTCTCTGACCTGAGCTTCCGTCCGAAGAAAGACCTCAGCGGTGCAGACATGTGGGGTGCCACCATGTTTGACCAGCTGGTGTGCCGCGTGATGTTCCACCAGCTGCGCTATGAAGGCATCTTCACGCCGCCGTCAGAGCAGGGCACGCTGGTCTTCCCGGGTAACCTGGGGATGTTCGAGTGGGGCGGGATCTCCGTTGACCCTAACCGTCAGGTGGCGATTGCCAACCCGATGGCGCTGCCGTTCGTTTCCCGCCTGATCCCACGCGGTCCGGGCAACCCAATGGAGCAGCCGAAAGACGCGAAAGGCAGCGGTACCGAAGCCGGCATTCAGCCACAGTACGGCGTACCGTTTGGCGTAACGCTGAACCCGTTCCTGTCTCCGTTTGGTCTACCGTGTAAACAGCCTGCCTGGGGTTATATCTCCGGTCTGGATCTGAAGACTAACCAGATCGTATGGAAAAAACGTATTGGTACGCCACAGGACAGCATGCCGTTCCCGATGCCGGTTCCGGTGCCGTTCAATATGGGTATGCCGATGCTTGGTGGCCCAATCTCCACCGCCGGTAACGTGCTGTTCATCGCGGCAACCGCAGATAACTACCTGCGCGCGTACAACATGACCAACGGTGAAAAACTGTGGCAGGGCCGTCTGCCAGCGGGTGGACAGGCCACCCCGATGACCTATGAAGTGAATGGCAAGCAGTACGTTGTCATCTCTGCGGGTGGTCACGGTTCGTTTGGCACGAAGATGGGCGACTATATTGTCGCGTATGCACTGCCGGATGAAAGTAAGTAACTGAAAATCCGGGTGGCGGCTACGCCACCCGGCTTTTTTATACGGTAAAGCCGAGCATCATCCCCGTATCTTCATGCTCCAGCAGATGACAGTGCGCCATATAGGCAAACTCCTTCGGCGCCTCGTGGTCAAACTTCACCAGCACCTCGCTGACGCCGCCTTCCACTCTCACCGTATCTTTCCAGCCCGCGCGATGCGCATCCGGCGCTTTGCCGTTCTCTGTGAGAATACGGAACTGGGTGCCGTGGATATGGAACGGGTGCAGCATCATGTCCCCTTCGCCAGAAATCACCCAGCGCTCAAGCTGACCTTTTGTCGCAGCAAACATCGGCGTATTCATGTCGAACGCTTTGCCGTTGATCATGTTGGCGTTGTGGAAATCAAAGCCATGGTCGCCGTGATTCATGTTCCCCATGCCGCCCATTTTGCCGTGGTCCATATTCATGTGGCCCATCATCTGCCCGTGGTGCATCCCCGCCATCGCCTGATCGCCATATTTCGCCATCAGCGCCTGCATCCCCATCATATCGAGCATCGGGTTCATGGCGAGCTGCAGCTTGCGCTGCGTAAGCCCCTCAAGCGACGGGAGGGCTGGCAGAGTGGTTAACGTATCAGGCAGCGTGCCGGATGCGGTCACTAACAGCGGCTGAATACGAAGCACCGGATGCGGCTTATCAAACGGTGCGACCGCCATCCCCATCTGGCTCACCGGCAGCGTCACGAGGTCAAACGGCTTGCCGTCGCTGATATCCACAAGCACCTCAAAGCGTTCGCCCATCAGCATCGGCAGCTCGCTTACCTTCACCGGCTCCGGCAGCAGGCCGCCATCGCTGGCGACCACGTACAGCGGACGCTTATCGCTAGTGGCGAAATTGAGCGAGCGAGCGTTACAGCCGTTGAGCAGGCGCAGGCGCAGCCAGCCTTTCGGCGCGGCATGCTGAGGGTAAATGGCGCCGTTGGTCAGCAGCGTGTCGCCAAACCAGCCTACCGCCGCGCTCATCACGTCCAGCTGGTAGTCAATTTGCCCGTCAGCGTTGAATTTCTTGTCCTGCACAATCACCGGTACGTCGTCGATGCCCCACTGTTTCGGCAGGCGCAGCAGGCGGCTCTCGTCGTCTTCAATCAGCACCAGCCCTGCCAGCCCCATCGCCACCTGATGGCCCGTTTTGCCATGCTGATGCGGATGGAACCAGCAGGTCGCCGCGCGCTGCTCGGGCGTAAAGGTGACGCTGCGCGTACCGCCCGCTTTGATGATGCCCTGCGGCCCGCCGTCCACCTCGCCCGGTACTTCCAGCCCGTGCCAGTGCAGCGTCGTCTCTTCGGCGAGCGTGTTGTGGATATCCACCGTCACCGCTTTCCCTTTACGTAGCTGAAGCGCCGGACCGAGCAAATTACCGTTATAGCCCCACGTCGTGGCGTTGTGCGCACCGAATGTTGTTTTACCGGCCTGAACCACAAGCTGGATACGGCTGCGGGCGTCAGCGGTCAGTAAGTCAGGGATGGGTAAGGCAGGCCTGTCGGCCGCAAAAACCGCGCGGCTCCAGAGTGGTAATGCGCTGGCAGCCCCCAGCACAGCGGAATATTTTAAAAAATCACGACGTTGCATGTTCATTTCCTTATTTCCAGCAGGCGATCTTTTGAGCATAAACCCTCCCCTTACCGGAAGGTCAAGTCAAGCGGCAATAATAAAGATCGTCGCACTGGCATCAAGTATGCTAACGTTAATTTTCCGTGAAGAAGTGGTAGAAGCAATGAAGACGTTTTTCAGGACAATTTTGTTCGGTAGCCTGATGGCAATGTGTGCGAACAGCTATGCGCTAAGTGAAAATGAAGCGGAAGATATGGCCGATTTAACGGCGGTTTTTGTATTCCTGAAAAATGATTGTGGCTACCAGAATTTACCCAACGGGCAAATTCGCCGCGCGCTGGTCTTTTTTGCCCAGCAGAACCAGTGGGATCTCAGCAACTACGACAGCTTCGACATGAAGGCGCTCGGTGAAGACAGCTACCGTGACTTAAGCGGTATTGGTATTCCCACTGCCAAAAAATGCAAAGCGCTGGCTCGCGATTCGCTCAGCCTGCTCGCCTACGTGAAATAACCTTCCCGACGCCCCTGTTGAACCTCTGACCGTGCAACCACGGTTAGAGTTAGCTATCATGTTTCGCTCATTTTTTGCGAGCGTAACGGATGTTTACACAGGAGGAGTTCGCTATGGCCGACCACACGTTGTGGCATGAAACACTGCATGACCAGTTTGGTCAGTACTTTGCCGTTGATAACGTGCTCTATCACGAGAAAACCGATCACCAGGATCTGATCATCTTCGAGAATGCCGCCTTTGGCCGCGTCATGGCGCTGGACGGTGTTGTGCAAACCACCGAGCGCGACGAGTTTATCTATCATGAGATGATGACCCACGTCCCGCTGCTGGCGCACGGTCACGCGAAGCATGTCCTGATTATCGGCGGTGGCGACGGTGCAATGCTGCGTGAAGTTTCCCGCCATCGTTCCATCGAAACCATCACCATGGTGGAAATCGATGCGGGCGTCGTCTCTTTCTGCCGCCAGTATCTGCCCAACCACAATGCCGGTAGCTATGACGATCCCCGCTTTAGCCTGGTGATTGACGACGGCGTTAACTTTGTTAACCAGACCTCGCAGACCTTTGACGTGATCATCTCCGACTGCACCGACCCAATCGGCCCCGGCGCGTCGCTGTTTACCTCCTCCTTCTACGAAGGCTGCAAGCGCTGCCTGAACCCGGGCGGGATTTTTGTCGCACAAAATGGCGTCTGCTTCCTGCAGCAGGATGAAGCGCTGGATAGCCATCGTAAGCTCAGCACCTATTTCAAGGATGTCAGCTTCTATCAGGCCGCTATTCCGACGTATTACGGTGGGATCATGACCTTTGCATGGGCGACGGATAACGACGTATTACGCCATCTCTCCACCGAAATTATTCAGGCCCGCTTCCATCAGGCCGGTCTTCAGTGCCGATACTACAATCCGGCTATCCATACCGCAGCGTTTGCTCTGCCGCAGTACCTGCAAGATGCATTATCCACTAAGGGGGTGAGCTAATTGAAAAAGCTTAAACTGCATGGCTTTAACAACCTGACGAAAAGCCTGAGTTTTTGTATTTACGATATCTGCTATGCCAAAACAGCGGAAGAACGCGATGGGTACATCGCCTATATCGACGAACTCTACAACGCCAACCGTCTGACCGAGATCCTGTCAGAAACCTGTTCCATTATCGGCGCAAACATCCTGAACATCGCCAGACAGGATTATGAACCTCAGGGCGCCAGCGTGACCATTCTGGTCAGCGAAGAGCCGGTCGACCCGAAGCTTATCGACAAAACTGAACATCCGGGCCCGCTGCCGGAAGTGGTGGTTGCCCACCTGGATAAAAGCCATATCTGCGTGCACACCTACCCGGAGAGTCACCCGGAAGGCGGGCTGTGTACGTTCCGCGCCGATATTGAAGTGTCGACCTGCGGCGTGATTTCCCCGCTGAACGCGCTGAACTATTTAATCCACCAGCTGGAATCGGACATCGTCACCATTGATTATCGCGTGCGTGGTTTTACCCGCGATATCAACGGCATGAAGCATTTCATCGACCACGAGATCAACTCTATTCAGAACTTCATGTCCGAGGACATGAAATCGCTTTACGACATGATGGACGTGAACGTGTATCAAGAAAATATCTTCCACACCAAGATGTTACTTAAGGAATTTGACCTTAAGCACTATATGTTCCACACGAAGCCGGAAGATTTGAGCGAAGAAGAGCGTAAGGCGATTACTGACCTGCTCTGGAAAGAGATGCGAGAGATTTACTACGGCCGCAATATTCCGGCCGTGTAAGAGCAAGCCGGAGCAGGGATGCTCCGGGCTGTTATTTCTGCTTCATGAAGTCACGGTAGGCGTTCACGACCTGAAGGAAATCCTCTACGCCGCACATCGACAGGCTTTCTTCGTCGTAGTAGCTCATCCCCTCTTCCATCTCGTCACCTGAAAACTCGAGCTGGTTGGCACGCACCATGACCTCTTCACCGTCCATCCACAGCGTATATTCATGCCCGGCGCGCTGCCAGGATCGTTCACTGCCTTTCACCGTATTTGCCGCCTGTTCAACCTCATCAAGAAGGGCGAGATTTTCTTTCACCTCTTCGTTAAACCAGTGTCCAACGGCTTCGTGGCCCATCGACATACGCACTTTCACCACTCCGGTGATGTCGCGCAGAAATTCGTAATCCATAGTGTTTTCCTCTGCAAAGCCATTAAGGTAATTATCGCAGCAGCGAGGAAGAAAAAAAGCGGGAGAGGTGGGAGGAATGAAAATAAAAAGGTGAGAGCAAGACCCTGCGGCCTGATGCCCTCACCCCGCCCCTCTCCCGTGGGAGAGTGCAAACACTCAAAACCGTCTCGTAGAGACGGTTTTGCTGTTTATACTGCCGTCTGGAAGATCACCCCGTCGGCCTTCTCGGTGTACTGAGAGAGCTGGTCGAAGTTCAGATAGCGATAGGTATCCACCGCGGTCTTATCCACCTGAGCCACGAAGGTCTGGTACTCTTCCGGCGTTGGCAGTTTGCCAATCAGCGCCGCAACCGCCGCCAGCTCCGCAGAGGCCAGGAAGACGTTCGCACCGGTACCTAAACGGTTCGGGAAGTTACGGGTAGAGGTGGAAACCACCGTCGCACCGTCGGCTACGCGCGCCTGGTTGCCCATACACAGGGAACAGCCAGGGATTTCGATACGCGCACCGCTCTTACCAAACACGCTGTAGTAGCCCTCTTCGGTCAGCTGAGCCGCGTCCATACGGGTTGGCGGCGCCACCCACAGACGGGTTGGCAGCTGGCCTTTGTGGGTATCCAGCAGCTTACCGGCAGCACGGAAGTGACCGATGTTGGTCATACAGGATCCGATAAACACTTCGTCGATCTTCTCGCCCTGAACCTCAGACAGCGGACGCGCATCGTCCGGATCGTTCGGTGCACAGAGGATTGGCTCTTTGATATCCGCCAGATCGATGTCGATCACCGCCGCGTACTCTGCGTCAGCATCGGCTTCCAGCAGCTGCGGATCGGCCAGCCATTTTTCCATGCCCTGGATACGACGCTCCAGCGTACGACGGTCGCCGTAGCCTTCTGCAATCATCCACTTCAGCAGCACGATGTTGGAGGTCAGATACTCGATAATCGGCTCTTTGTTCAGCTTGATGGTACAGCCCGCCGCAGAACGCTCGGCGGAAGCATCGGTCAGCTCGAACGCCTGCTCCACTTTCAGATCCGGCAGCCCTTCAATTTCCAGGATACGGCCAGAGAAGATGTTTTTCTTACCTTTCTTCTCAACGGTCAGCAGGCCCTGTTTAATCGCATACAGCGGGATCGCGTGAACCAGGTCGCGCAGGGTGATACCCGGCTGCATTTTACCTTTGAAGCGCACCAGCACCGATTCCGGCATATCCAGCGGCATCACGCCAGTCGCAGCAGCAAACGCCACCAGACCGGAGCCCGCCGGGAAAGAGATACCGATTGGGAAACGGGTATGGGAGTCACCGCCGGTACCCACGGTATCCGGCAGCAGCATGCGGTTCAGCCAGGAGTGGATGACGCCGTCGCCCGGACGCAGGGAAACGCCGCCGCGGTTCATGATGAAGTCTGGCAGCGTGTGGTGCGTGGTCACGTCAACCGGCTTCGGATAGGCCGCCGTATGGCAGAAGGACTGCATCACCAGGTCAGAAGAGAAGCCCAGGCACGCCAGGTCTTTCAGTTCGTCACGGGTCATTGGGCCAGTGGTGTCCTGAGAGCCCACGGAGGTCATCTTCGGCTCGCAGTACGCGCCCGGACGAATACCGGCTACGCCGCACGCGCGGCCCACCATTTTCTGTGCCAGAGAATAACCACGGTTGCTTTCCGCCACGTCTTTCGCCTGACGGAAAACGTCAGAGTGCGGCAGACCCAGCGCTTCACGCGCTTTGGTAGTCAGACCACGACCAATGATCAGCGGGATACGACCACCGGCACGCACTTCGTCGATCAGCACGTCGGTTTTCAGCTCGAAGCTTGCCAGCAGCTCGTTGGTCTCGTGGTTGCGCACTTCGCCTTTGTACGGGTAAACGTCGATCACGTCGCCCATATTCAGGTTAGAAACGTCCACTTCGATCGGCAGGGCGCCCGCATCTTCCATGGTGTTGAAGAAGATTGGCGCAATTTTGCCGCCGAGGCACAGGCCGCCGCCGCGCTTGTTCGGCACGTGCGGAATGTCGTCGCCCATGAACCACAGTACGGAGTTGGTTGCGGACTTACGGGAAGAACCGGTACCCACAACGTCACCTACGTAGGCCAGCGGGAATCCTTTTTTCTGCAGGGCTTCGATCTGTTTGATCGGGCCAACGCTGCCCGGCTGATCCGGCTCAATGCCTTCACGGGCGTTTTTCAGCATCGCCAGAGCGTGCAGAGGGATATCCGGGCGAGACCACGCGTCCGGTGCCGGAGAGAGGTCATCGGTGTTGGTTTCACCCGTCACTTTAAAGACGGTAACGGTGATTTTTTCAGCCAGCGCAGGACGATTCAGGAACCATTCGGCATCGGCCCAGGACTGCATCACCTGCTTCGCATAGACGTTGCCTGCTTTGGCTTTTTCTTCTACGTCGTAGAAGTTATCGAACATCAGCAGCGTTGATGAGAGCGCTTTAGCGGCAATCGGTGCCAGCTTGTCGTTATCCAGCGCGTCAATCAGCGGATGAATGTTGTAACCACCCTGCATGGTGCCGAGCAGTTCAATGGCTTTTTCAGGAGTAACCAGTGAGGAGGTGGCTTCGCCTTTGGCGATAGCAGCAAGGAATCCGGCTTTTACGTAGGCAGCTTCATCTACGCCAGGCGGTACGCGGTTGATCAGCAGATCTAACAGGAATTCTTCTTCGCCCTTAGGCGGGTTCTTCAGCAGCTCGACGAGCGCGGCCATTTGGGTTGCATCTAAAGGTTTGGGTACAATTCCCTCGGCGGCACGTTCTGCTACGTGCTTACGGTATTCTTCTAGCACGACGGTTCTCCTCGCTCTCATTGTCATATGCGGCGGGCGTTCTCTTCACGCTCCTGTGAGACAGCAGTTTGTAGGGTAAATGCCCGATACCGCGTCGGGCAGCATAGCAGGATTTCTGCACAGTGTTAATCCGTTTACAAAAAAGCAACATTAAAAAATTTGCTGAATCGTTAAGCATGGTGTAGCGAGGATTCAGGGCATCTTTTTGCGGTATCTTCTGCACCGTGACGCTTCAGTTTTTTCTTCATCAGATATAATTGTGTAATAAATACTCACACTCTTTATCCGCACGTCCCGGACGCTTCCCAATAAAAGTCAAAACTGTAAAAGACGGGTGAATAATACTCACGCCAACCGTAACGCCTCACGGCACAGCGCTTGTCTCGTTGGAGTCATTTTATGAAGTTGCCCTTTAAGCCACATCTGCTCGTCCTTGTGTGCAGTGCCGGGCTGTTTGCCGCCTCGGGCGTCATGTTTGTCAAAGGCCGCGCCACGGAGCCCGCCGCGCCGGCCCCCGTCGCACAACAACCGGCTGCACCTGCACCTGCGCCTGCCGCAGCCCAGCCCGCACCTGTTGTCGCGCCAGCCTACACTGCCGCGCAAATCGATCAGTGGGTTGCTCCCATCGCGCTCTACCCGGATGCCCTGCTGTCGCAAATTTTAATGGCGTCGACCTATCCGGCCAACGTGATCCAGGCGGCGCAGTGGTCCAAAGACAACCCTAAAATGGAAGGGGACGCCGCGATTCAGGCCGTAACCAGCCAGCCCTGGGATCCCAGCGTAAAATCGCTGGTCGCGTTTCCTCAGCTTATGTCCCTGATGGGTGAAAACCCGCCGTGGGTACAAAATCTGGGTGATGCGTTTCTCGCGCAGCCTAAGGACGTGATGGATTCCGTTCAGCGCCTGCGCGCGCTGGCGCAGAAGACCGGCGCTCTACAATCCACCCCTCAGCAGACGGTCACCACCGTGACAAAACCGGCGCCAGCGAAAGCCAGCGCCACAGAGGCAACGACAACCACGACCTCCGCCCCCGCCCCAACGGTAATCAAAATTGAATCTGCCGATCCGCAGGTTGTTTACGTCCCTACCTATAACCCCAATACGGTTTACGGGACCTGGCCAAACACCGCCTATCCTCCGACCTATCTCCCGCCCACGCCCGGAGAGCAGTTTGGCAGCAGCTTCGTAAACGGTTTAGGCTTTAGCCTGGGCGTCGCCACAACCTATGCCATCTTCAGCAGCATCGACTGGGATGATGACGATGACTGGGATCATCACCATGGGGACTGGGATAATCACGGCGGCTATAACCGCAACGGTGATAACAACATCAATATCAACGTTGAGAACTTCAATAAAATCAGCGGACAGCGCCTGACGGACGCTAACCGTACCTGGCAGCACAACCCGGCCTATCGGGAAGGCGTGCCCTATCCGACTAACCAGCTCAACACTCGCTTCCACGCCACCAACGCGGCCACAGGGCTCAGTTCAACTCAGCAAAAACCGGTTAACCGCGATAGCCAGCGCCAGGCAGCGCTAAGCCAGATGGAGAAGTCCACAGGTAAAACCTTCCCGCAAACGGCGCGCACCGGAACGAAAGACGTGCAGCGTCAGGCCTCAGGCGAACAGCTGAAGCAGATTTCGCAGCGCAATAACTACCGCGGCTACGACACCAAACCGCAGACGACGAAGCGGAGCACCGCGCAGCAGCGAGAAAACCGCCAGACCACAGCGCAGAGACAAGAGAAGCGGGCTTCACAGCCCGCGCAGCAACGCACTCTGCAGCAGCGAAACAGCCAGCCGCGGGCCAATGCGCTGAGCGGTAACGACAGCCGCTCGGCGAACTGGCAGGCGCAGCAGCAGCGTGGCGCGCAAAGCAGACAGCTCGCTGCGCGCCAGCAGCAGCCGCGTCAGGCGTCTGGTGGACGTGCTGAACGCCGTGAAATTCGACATCGCTAAGGGAACCGACATGAAAAGTAAACTACTCAGTGGATTGGTGTTGTTCATGCTTTCGGCCCCAGTGATGGCGCAGCAGTCCTTTAGCACGCCCGCTCAGGCAACCGATGCGCTGACCAAAGCCATCCGTGAGCAAAATGAGAGCGCAATGACCAACCTGCTCGGAGAGAACTGGCGCGATTTTCTGCCCCCCGAGGGGGTTGATCCGGATGCCGTCGATCGCTTCCTGCGCGACTGGAACGTCCGCCATACCACGGTTGTCGAAGGAGATACAGCGCATCTGGTTGTCGGAGACAGCGGCTGGCAGCTTCCCATCCCGGTGATCAAAACCTCTGCAGGCTGGCAGTTCGACATCAAAGAAGGGGCAGAAGAGATCCTGACCCGCGAAATCGGGCGTAACGAGCTCGCCGCCATTGAAGCCTTACATGCCTATGTTGATGCGCAGCAAAGCTATTTTGCGATGAACCAGAAATACGCGCAGAAGATTGTCAGCTCGAAAGGGAAAAAAGACGGTTTGTACTGGCCCGCCTCGCCCGGCGAAGCGCCCAGCCCGCTCGGCCCGGCATTTAGCCCGAAAGAGCCAGGTACCGGCTATCACGGCTATCGCTTCCGCATCCTGCCGGAGAGTAACGGTTTCGCGATGGTGGCCTGGCCGGTCAGCTACGGTCAGACGGGCGTAATGAGCTTTGTGATAAACCAGGACGACAAGGTGTACCAGTCCGATCTCGGTAGCGATTCAGAGCAGAAAGCCCGGGCGCTAGCCGCCTATAGCCCGGATAAAACCTGGCAGCCTGTGGCCCCCTAAACGCAGCGCATAAAAAAAGCGGCCATTGGCCGCTTTTTTTTATCTGAAGAAACTTATTTCTTCTTCGCTTTCGCGTTTGGCAGGTCGGTGATGCTGCCTTCAAACACTTCTGCCGCCAGGCCCACGGACTCGTGCAGAGTCGGGTGAGCGTGGATGGTCAGCGCGATGTCTTCAGCGTCACAGCCCATTTCGATAGCCAGACCGATTTCACCCAGCAGCTCGCCGCCGTTGGTACCGACAATCGCACCACCGATGACGCGGTGAGTCTCTTTGTCGAAGATCAGTTTGGTCATACCGTCAGCGCAGTCGGAAGCGATAGCACGGCCAGAAGCAGCCCACGGGAAGGTGGCGGTTTCGTAGCTGATGCCTTTCTCTTTCGCTTCTTTCTCGGTCAGACCCACCCATGCCACTTCTGGCTCGGTGTACGCGATAGATGGAATCACTTTCGGATCGAAGTAGTGCTTCATGCCGGCGATAACTTCAGCGGCAACGTGACCTTCGTGAACACCTTTGTGCGCCAGCATTGGCTGACCGACGATATCGCCGATAGCAAAGATGTGCGGCACGTTAGTGCGCAGCTGCTTGTCAACGCGGATAAAGCCACGGTCGTCCACTTCCACGCCAGCTTTGCCCGCGTCGAGGTTTTTACCGTTCGGCACACGACCGATAGCCACCAGCACGGCGTCGTAACGCTGTGGTTCGGATGGAGCTTTTTTGCCTTCCATGGAAACGTAAATACCGTCTTCTTTCGCTTCAACGGCAGTCACTTTGGTTTCCAGCATCAGGTTGAATTTCTTGCTGATGCGTTTGGTGAAGACTTTAACGATGTCTTTGTCGGCTGCCGGGATAACCTGGTCGAACATTTCAACCACGTCGATCTCTGAACCCAGCGCATGGTACACGGTACCCATTTCCAGACCGATGATACCGCCGCCCATGACCAGCAGACGCTTAGGAACGGTTTTCAGCTCCAGCGCATCGGTGGAATCCCACACGCGTGGATCTTCATGCGGAATGAATGGCAGTTCGATTGGGCGAGAGCCTGCCGCGATGATCGCGTTGTCGAAGTTGATCACGGTTTTGCCGTTTTCGCCTTCCACTTCCAGGGTGTTCGCACCGGTGAATTTACCCAGACCGTTTACCACTTTCACTTTACGGCCTTTGGCCATACCCGCCAGACCGCCGGTCAGCTGAGTGATAACTTTCTCTTTCCAGGTACGAATTTTGTCGATATCGGTTTTTGGCTCGCCGAAGACGATACCGTGTTCAGCCAGCGCTTTGGCTTCTTCGATAACTTTCGCTACGTGCAGCAGCGCTTTAGAAGGGATACAGCCGACGTTCAGACAAACACCGCCGAGGGTGCTGTAACGTTCTACGATGACGGTTTCCAGACCTAAATCCGCTGCACGGAATGCTGCGGAGTAACCTGCCGGGCCTGCCCCAAGTACTACGACCTGAGTTTTGATTTCTGTGCTCATCATGACCTCTTAATTTATACCCGTCGTCCACCGGGTCGTTCTATCCGCCCGCAGTTTACAAAATTGTTAACAATTTTGAAACAACAAACGGCTCACGAATTGTCGCTTTCGCCAATAACCTCATAAACACCATGAGATTATCAGAAAAAAGCCGGCCGACTGGCCGGCTTTTCGATTACATCACCAGGCGGCGAATGTCGCTCAGCATGTTGTTGATGATGGTGATGAAGCGCGCACCATCAGCACCGTCGATCACGCGGTGGTCGAAGGACAGAGAGATTGGCATCATCAGACGCGGCACGAACTCTTTGCCGTTCCACACCGGCTCCATCGCGGACTTGGACACACCGAGGATAGCCACTTCCGGCGCGTTAACAATCGGCGCGAAGTGGGTGGTACCCAGGCCGCCGATGCTGGAGATAGTGAAGCAGCCGCCCTGCATTTCGCCGGCAGTCAGCTTACCATCACGCGCTTTTTTGGAGATGGTGGTCAGTTCACGGGACAGCTCGGTAATGCTCTTCTTGTTCACGTCTTTGAAGACCGGAACAACCAGACCATTTGGCGTATCAACCGCAACACCAATGTTGATGTATTTCTTCAGCGTCAGCTTCTGACCGTCTTCGGACAGGGAGCTGTTGAAGCGTGGCATCTGCTCAAGGGCAGCGGCAACGGCTTTCATGATGAAGACCACTGGGGTGAATTTCACGTCCAGCTTGCGCTTCTCAGCTTCGGCGTTCTGCTGTTTACGGAACGCTTCCAGATCGGTGATATCGGTCTTATCGAAGTGCGTAACGTGCGGGATCATCACCCAGTTACGGCTCAGGTTAGCACCAGAGATTTTCTGGATGCGGCCCAGCTCCACTTCTTCGATTTCGCCGAACTTGCTGAAGTCCACTTTTGGCCATGGCAGCATGCCCGGGATACCGCCGCCAGCGGCTGCAGCAGGTGCAGCTTCGGCGCGTTTCACCGCGTCTTTCACGTAGGTCTGAACGTCTTCGCGCAGGATACGACCCTTACGGCCGGTCCCTTTCACTTTCGCCAGGTTCACACCGAATTCGCGCGCCAGGCGACGAATCAGCGGGGTAGCGTGGACGTAAGCGTCGTTTTCAGCGAACTCAGATTTTTCTGCTTTAGCAGCAGGGGCAGCGGCTGGTTTAGCAGCCTGAGCCGGTGCAGGAGCAGGGGCTGGAGCAGCCGCGGCAGCCGGAGCGGCGGCAGGCGCAGCGCCTTCCACTTCGAAGACCATGATCAGAGAGCCGGTAGAGACTTTGTCGCCGGTGCTGATTTTGATCTCTTTAACGGTACCCGCGAACGGCGCAGGGACTTCCATAGAAGCCTTGTCGCCTTCAACGGTGATCAGTGACTGTTCAGCGGCAACTTTGTCGCCCACTTTCACCATCACTTCGGTGACTTCAACTTCGTCACCGCCGATGTCCGGTACGTTAACGTCTTTCGCGCCGCCAGCAGCTGCTGGTGCAGCGGCCGGAGCCGGAGCAGCGGCCTGTGCTGGCGCGGCAGCAGGTGCAGCACCCGCC